>DATIPW010000329.1:0-6254 GCA_035471605.1 Anaerolineales bacterium
CGGCAAGGTGCTTTGGGAAAAGGATCTGGAGGCCCTTGGCGGCGATTGGGCCAGATACCTGGACAAGGACAACGATGCCATCCCCTATCGCACGCTCCCGGGCAACCGGCATCCCGCCAGCGGCTACTTCACACGGGGCACGGGCCACGACGAGTATGCCCGCTACACCGAAGATTCAACGGCCTGGCACCGCATGATGGAACGCCTGAAGAAGAAGTACGAGACAGCCAGGGAGTTTGTTCCTCAGCCTGTGCTTCATAAACAGACGGGGGCGAACGCCGGCATCGTCGCTTTCGGTTCCACAGAGGCCGCCGTTCTGGAGGCGCAGGACATCTTGAGGCTCGAGCACGACCTTCCGGCGGATTTTCTGCGCGTGCGGGCCCTGCCCTTTACCGATGCAGTCAGGGAGTTCGTGGCCACCCACGCGCCCATATTCGTGGTTGAAATGAATCGCGACGGCCAATTGGCCCAGTTGCTGAGCATTGAGTATCCGGAGCACGCGACTGCATTCCGGTCTGTCGCCTACCAAGACGGTCTGCCCGCCGCAGCAAGCTGGGTGCGGGACGGCATCCTGGCCCAGCAGCAAGCATGGATCTCCACCGCCAAGCCTCGGCCGAGGACCGGGAGGGGTGCCGCCTCGACGCAGGCACAACGCGGCCCTAAGCGGCGCCCCGCGGCCAAGTCCAGCAGCCGATCTTCGAGCGCGGCGAAGCGGAAGCCCAAATAGGGTGCCGAGTTAAGGTAATCAGAGCCTTTGACGCCGATGGATCTCAAGGAGTCACACTATGGCTGAAGCACTACCCATGGCGGGTGCGCCTGCACAGGCGAATCTGGCCGGCCTCACCAAGAATGATTATCGTGGCAGCCCCACCACGCTGTGCCAGGGCTGCGGTCACAACTCCATCTCCAACCAGATCGTCAGCGCCTTGTATGAGCTGAACATCGTGCCTGAGGATGTGGTCAAATTCAGCGGCATTGGCTGTTCCAGCAAATCGCCCACCTATTTCCTCAACCGGTCCTTCGGCTTCAACGGGCTGCACGGCCGCATGCCGCCCGTCGCCACCGGCGCCTTGTTTGGGGATCACCGACTGCGGGGGATTGGGATCTCGGGTGACGGGGATTCGGCCAGCATCGGCATGGGCCAGTTCAAGCATGTGATCCGGCGCAATGTCAATATGGCCTACGTCGTGGAGAACAACGGTGTCTACGGCCTGACCAAGGGACAGTTCTCGGCCACGGCCGAGCTGGGACTGAGCCTCAAGCATCAAGGCACCAATCCCTATATGCCGGTTGACATATGCCTGGAGGCTCTTGCGTCCAACGCCACCTTTGTGGCGCGCTCCTTCGCCGGGAATCCCAAACAGGTCAAGGAGTTGCTCAAGGCCGCCATCTCACACAACGGCCTGGCTGTGCTGGATATCATCAGCCCTTGCGTGACCTTCAACAATCAGAGCAATGCCTTCCATTCCTATGCCTGGGGCAGGGATCACGAGGAGCCGCTTCACGACATCACATATATCGCCCCCCGCAAGGAGATCCTTTTCGAGCAGGAAATGAAAGCGGGCGAGATCCGCGAGGTCGAACTGCACGACGGCTCCAGCGTCATCCTCAAGAACCTGGAGAAAGACTACGACCCCAGCCAGCGCTCTGAGGCCTACCGTGTGATCGAGGAATCCCACCGCATGCAATGGCTGGTGACAGGGCTCCTATTCGTCGATACCACTCGACCCAATCTCAATGAGACGTGCAACCTCGTCGAAATGCCATTGAACCGGCTCACGGACGCAGAGCTTAGGCCGGGACCGGAAATGATTGCCAAAGTCAACGAGCTCATGTTCTAGCGCCCGGCGTGGCGACGTCAGCGCCGCAGCCGGCCATGCCCGGTGCATGTCCAATTCTCTTCGGACGGTGGAACGTTGTCTGCACGAGGTCGTGATCGAGCCGACGCTCGCTTCAGGCCCTGGTGGTCAGAATGTCAATAAGGTTTCGACCGCCGTACAGTTGCGCTTCGACGTGGCTGGCTCGCGGCATCTGGATGCAGGTGCCAAACGGCGGTTATGCAGACTGGCGGGCCGTCGCGCCACGTCGGGTGGCATGATTCTCATACGGGCCGGAAGCCGCCGGACTCAGTCGGCCAATCGCAGGGACGGCCTGAGGCGTCTTCGCCTGCTGCTCGAGGCGGCGCTCCGCCCGCCGAAGCGGCGGCGTCCGACAGAGCCGACCGCCGCATCCAGAGAGCGGCGGCTGAGAGCCAAAAAGGCCCGGGGAGATGTCAAGCGCCTGCGCCGCGAGCAGGGAGACTAGCGGCAGCAAGCCTGCCGGTTGAGCGCCGCCCCAACACGGGCGGCAGGAACCGGCAACGTGCTTTTCCCCAGTAGCCCTTTGCCTCCCCGGTGCAACTTTCTTGCTCGGCCCTCCGCTCGATTCTTCTGGCACTGGCAGCGAACGCCACTTCTCACCCGGCGAGCAGGGCGGCATGCCGGCCGGCGCGCCTGTTCTCACGGTGTGGGACTGGGGCCCGGAGTAATCTTCGGACCCGGAGTCGGCGGAGGATTGAAAACCCGCAATCCTGCCGTGGTGAAGTACGGATCCAGCTGCAAATTGTCCACTTCGATCCAGCACGGGTCCCGATACGTGGGATTGTTGACGACCAACCACCCCACCTTGCTGCCCACCCCCAGGACTTCCACGGCAATCCCCTGCTTTATGCCGCTCACTACGGGATACGCGCTTCCTGGTCCAGTCCAGCACAGCGCGGTAGTTTTGACAACCGGGTTTGAGAACGTCGGCGTCGCGGGGGGCGGCGCCGTTGCGATTGGAAGCGGGAGGGTGGGAGGCACAGTGGCCGGCGGGACCGCCGTTTGTGATGCTGAAAGGCTAGTCTGCAGCGCCGCCACGGTCTCGACGACCATCGTGGCCGCCGCGTCGGTTCCGCCAGCGGTCCACGGCAGCGTGCAGGCCAGGATCAGGACCAGGCTTGCCACGGCCAGGAGACTTCGATTCCGTGAACCGGGACCCATTTGACCTCCAGTCTGGGAGGTGGTCGCCTCTCGAGGCATTATACCAATCGGATGGCTGCGGGCGGCCGCGCCACGCGATCGCGCTATGGGAAGCAGCCGGGTTTTGAAACAATCTTGATATGCGAACGCCGGGGCTATTGTGTCAACATTGGGGTGCCCGGGTTTCCAGGGGCGGTGAAGACGGCTCGACGTGGGCGGACCTTCCGCCTGGAATTTTTGAGTGTGAACGATCTTGCAAGGAGGTGAAGAATGCGGCTCCGACTGATCTTTCAGGCAATCGTGCTCATGGCCCTGCTGGGGGTGGTGGCAGGGGCGCCGACGCCGGCGGCAGCCTGGGGTGGCTGCGCGAGCACCTACTACGTCCAACGGGGAGATACGCTCTGGTCAATCGCCAACCGGTTCGGCACGACGGTGGCTGCGATTCGCCAGGCAAATCCCAGTCTGGGCTATATTCTCTACGCCGGGACAAGCCTGTGCATACCCGGAGGCTACCAGGACGGGGGGTACTACCACGGAAATGATGGCTGGTATCAAGGGAAGCCGACCTACTACCAGTATTCAGCCTCATGTAGTCAAGGCTCGTATACTGTGCAGTGGGGAGACACGATGCGCAAGATCGCGGCGCGCTACGGCGTTTCCTTGAGCGCCCTGATCGCTGCCAACCCGCAGATCTGGAATCCCAACCTGATCTACAGGGGCCAGACGATCTGTATTCCAGATGGCTACTCGTACTACGACTATGGCTATCAACATGACGGCTACTGGCCCTACTATGGCGGCCAGCAAGGCGGTTACTGGCACGAGCAGCAGGGCGGCTATTGGCCGTACTACGACGGCCAGCAAGGCGGCTATTGGCCCTATGACGATGGGCAGAAGGGTGGTCCGTCGTGCTACGATGGCTACTGGCAGCAGGGAGGTTGTTGGGGCTCCTGGGGCGGCGGTTAGCCCCGGCCGGTGCCGCTTCGGCTGGCCTGCAGTCCGGAGTCCGACACTGATCCGCGGCACTCGAACTTCGACCCAAGAACAACAAGAGCCGCCGGCAATGCCGGCGGCTCTTCCCATGCCATACGAGGGCCACCTTCACTCGCTGGGTATGATGATCCACATCACGAGGTAGGGAACAAGCCCAGGCAAGCCTCCGGGAACGAGCAAGATGGCGAAGCCCAGGCGGAACCAGAACGAACTGATGCCGAAGAACTCGGCCAGCCCGCCGCACACGCCGGCGATCATCCGATTGCTGCGAGAACGGCGCAAGGGTTGGCGTTGTAGCGTCATACTGACCTCCGTGTCCTCATAGGATTGCCTGCAAGTATATACGCAGTCGCGAGCAGGCGGTCGCAAGAGCTGCCTGCTGAACTGTATATAATCGGTGCCCATGAGCCCAACCACCAAGGGACTGCTGTGCGGCCTGGGGGCCGCCAGCATCTGGGGGGCCATGTACGTGGTTAGCAAGGTGGTCCTGGATATCATCCCGCCTTTCGCGTTGATTACGACGCGTCTTGCACTGGGCGGCCTTTCGCTGTACCTGTTGTTGCGCCGCAGGGGCCCAGCCCGGCTTGGGCGCCGTGACTTCTCCAGGGTGTTTGCCGTCGGCTCGATCGGCTACGGTGTCTCGCTTGGCCTGCAGTTCATCGGCACGAAGATGTCCACGGCCGCCAACGGCGCGTTGGTGACCTCCGCCACGCCGGCGTTCGTGCTGCTGCTTGCCTACCTGCTGCTGCATGAGCCGATCGGCGGCACGCGGCCGGCGGCGGTTCTGATCTCGACGGTCGGGGTCGTGGCGGTCGTTGATCCACGGAATGCGGAGCTGGATACCTCGCTCTTCTGGGGCAATCTGGCTCTTCTGGGGGCAGCCCTGACATGGGCGCTGTATTCAGTCTTGATTCGCGTCGTCACACGCGATCTGGATGTGCTCATTGTCAGCTTCGTGGCCTTCCTGGGGGGACTGCCGATTTCGGTTCCGGCTGGAGCGGTGGAACTCGCGACGGTTGGAACGGGCGAGATTACGCTGGCAGTCGTCCTGGGTGTTCTCTTTCTCGGGATCATCTGCACGGCGCTGGCCATGTTGTTGTGGAACACCGCCTTCGCGCTGGTTGACGCAGGCCGGGCGTCTCTAACTTTTTTCGCCCAGCCGGTAGTCGGCTCCCTGCTGGGATGGCTCTTCCTGGGCGAGTCAATCACATCGCTCTTCCTGCTGGGGGGCCTACTGATTGGGATCGGACTTGTGCTGGCCAGCCGCGCCAGCGCGCCCGAGGCAACCCGCGTTTGAAGCCTAGGCGACCTTCTTCTCAGTGAGGGTCGGATCGCCCACGGTATGAACCAGTGCCATGTTTGGCGGGCGCTGAGAACCCACCGGGAAACCAAAAATCAGCACCACTTGATTCCCGGGCTGGACCGCGGACCTGAGGGCGGCATCCACGTGCTGCAGCATCTCCTCCAGGTTGTTCACATACGGTACGAGCCGCGGCGTCACCCCCCAGAGGAACGTCAGGCGACGGCAGGTATCCGGCTCCGGGGTGAAAGCCAAGATCGGGACCCGCGGCCGGATCTTTGAAATCAACCATGCAGACTGGCCGCGCATGGTGAAGCTCGCAACGGCGGCCACGTTTTGATCGGTGGCCAAGGCCCGGGCGGCCCTGGCCATCGAGACCACGTGGCTTGAATCTGCGCGGTCGGCCGGTGCCGGATCCTTCCCCCACTCGAAGAAGTGAGATTCGGCCTCACAAATGATGCGATCCATCATCTGCACCGATTCAACCGGGAACTTTCCGGCTGCGCTTTCCGCCGACAGCATGACCGCATCCGTTCCATCGAAAACAGCATTCGCCACGTCAGAGGCCTCCGCCCTGGTCGGAAGCCGATTGCTGACCATGCTCTCCAGCATCTCCGTGGCCGTGATCACGAGTCGGTTGTGCCGATTGGCAGCGCGAATGATGCCTTTTTGAAGAGCCGGGACTTGCTCTGGTGGCAATTCGACCCCCAGGTCTCCGCGCGCCACCATGACGCCATCCACCACCTCCAGGATGCTGGTCAGCTCATCCAAGGCCTCCGGCTTCTCCAGCTTCGCGATCAGCAGCGGTGAATTGGCGCCCTGCACCAGCCGGGCCATGATGGACTTCACCTGCTTGACGTCGGCGGCGGATCGGACGAAGGATACTGCGACGGCGTCCACGCCCTGAGCGATCCCGAACTTGAGGTCCTGTTCATCCTTGGGCGTGAAGCCGGCAATACGCA
>DATIPW010000330.1:0-3087 GCA_035471605.1 Anaerolineales bacterium
CTGTGCATGGATTGAGCGCCAACCTGCTGCTGCTGCTGATCCTGCTGCACATCGTGGCCGCGGTCTATCACCAGTTCATCCGCAAGGACAACCTGATCGCCCGCATGTGGTACGGCCAGCGCTGAGGCCGGCGCCCGGCACAAGCCGCAAGAGATGACGATTTCCCGGGTCGTTGCGACCGGGAATTCGTGTTTAAACGGACGACGTGGCGGCAGGCGAAAGGTGCGCGCGCCGAACCCGGGCAGACAGCCTCAGCGGGCGATGGACCTGGAGAATACGTTCATGACGACGATGCCGGCCAGGATCAGCAGCATTCCGAGGAGCGCCGGCACATCCAGGTGCTGGCCATACAGCAGCCAGGCAGCAAGCGTGATCAGCATCAGTCCCAGGCCGGACCAGACGGCGTAGGCCACGCCCACCGGGATCTCGCGCAGGGTCAGGGACAGGAAGTAGAACGACAGGCCATAGCCCAAGACCACCAGCAAAGAAGGCCAGGGTCTCCGGAAGCCGTCGCTGGCCTTGAGGGCGGAGGTTGCCGTCACTTCGGTAAGAATCGCGACCAGCAGGTACAACCATTTATGCATGGGCAGCTCCGGTGCAGGCGCGGCGCGCGGTGGATCGCAAAGGGATGGGATGTGATGCGTGCCTGAGGTCGGGCCGAGGATTCCGTCCACCAGACCAGCCGGACAGGACGATCGCGCAAGGATACCACGCTGCCCCGGAAGGCCGGCGGGGACAGCACCTTGGCGCGCCTGAAATGATGCCCGGGAGCAGGTGAGACTCCCGGGCACGCGCGACTGGGTGGATGAAGGGCGAGGCCCCGGAGGCTACGGGCTCTGGCTGCTCCCGCCCGACGAACCAGACTGTCCGGAAGAGCCGCCGCGCGGGGTGGCGAGGCAATTCGGGCAATCGCCCCCGCCCGGACCCGGTCCGTAGCCGGGACCCGGAACGGGCGTGGCATCCATCCAAGGATTCTGGGATGGGCCTGGTCCATAGCCGGAGCCCGGGGTGGGCACGCTGGTGGTCCAGGGGTTGAGCGCGGGCTGGGTGGACTGCGCGGCATCCGTGGAGTGCGTGGGCGGCGCCGGCATGTCCTGGAACATGAGGCGGAGCTGCTCGCGCAGCCGTTGCGGATCCTGCAAGCCAGCCGCCGCCTCCTGCGCCTGAGCCTGCAACATGCTCCGGAGGCGTTCGCGGAGCTGGAGGCCTGCGGCATCCTGGAGCTGCAGCTGGGCCATTTCCTGCTCTTGCAGTTGCGCCTGCTCGCGCACCTGCAGCAGGGCGGGGAACAACAGCTCATCCGGCATGCCGGCCGCGATCTGCAGCTGCTGGCGCAATTGATTCTCGAAGCGGGTCAACAGCTGAGTCGACGGGGCGGTTCCGAGCATCAGACCATTCTGGATCTCTTCAACGCGGCGGGCGCTGAACTGCAGCGCCAGCTCCAGCTTCGTCTGTGATTGTGGGGCCAGGCGCAGGCGCACATCCTCACTCCACGTCTTGACCGCGTAGAGGGCATCCTCGGGTTGGGCGCCCTGGGCAACCGCGACGGCGGTGCCTGCGCCGCCGAACACGACGCCCAGCGCCAGCAGCAGAGTCATCACGAAACTGAACATGCTTCTTTTCTCCTTTCGCGCGGTGAACCCGAAGGTTCCGAATCGCTCTTGCCACCCATTCAGACGATCGGCGGCGGGATTCGATACGCGAGGAGTGAGCTGCCGCACTTGCTGCAGGAACGCGGCCCGGGCGCGGCTGGCGTGCGGAGCCGCTCGGAGCGGGGTGTGTTTCAAGCTGCGCAGCAGGGTTTCCACTTGGGCGTCAGGTTCAGGGTTGGGTTGCATGTTCTCTCGATTCTTGGTCGCGCAGCAGCCTTTGCAGTGCGGCCAGGGCGCGGTGCTGGAGGGCCTTAACGGCGCCCACGGGCTTCTGCAAGCACTCGGCGATCTCCACGAGCTCCCAGCCCTCGATGAAGCGCAGGGCGACAACCTGCTGCTGCTCGGAGGTGAGCAGCCGCAGAGCGCGTCGCACCCTGGCCTGGGTCAGGTTGGCCTCAGCCTGGTCGGCCGGATCCTCATCCGCCCGCAAGATGTGGATGCCGTCCTCCAGGGGCACAGGCGGCGTCCGGCGATAGTGATCGGCGATCCAGTTGTGGGCGGCGCGGTACAGGTAGGCCTTGAGGTTTTCGGTGGGGCCGCCCCCGTTGCGCAAGGCCCGCAGCAGGCGGGTGAAGGTCTCCGCGGCACAGTCCTCTGCCAGGAGCGGATCTCCCAGAAGGCGCAGAGCATAGTAGTACAGGCCGTTGCTGTGACGGTCATAGAGCTCGGTCAGAGCACCCTGGTCGAAGCAGCGCGCCAGCCGCAGCAGTTCCTGTTCCGGAAGGGAGCGCATTTTCTCACTCATTACGACGCAACGGGCAGGCCTGAGATACGGCCAGCCCCTGCCGCCCCAGCGCCCGGATCAGTGAGCCGTGCAAGCCGAATCCGGACTGCGGATCGCGAGAAGCACCCTGCGGGCCCTCCATGGCGGTGCGGGTGGACCGGGCCTGAAGTGCTTCCCTCCAAATCCATCTGTCGTGGTATGGCGCGGGCGGCGCGAAAATGCAGACTGGCGGTCGCCGACCGCCAGTCCGTGTCTTATGCAGCGCGGGCCTGGCTAGCCGGTCTGCGCCAACAGGTAGTTCTGCAGCCCCATGTGGGCGATCTGCTCCAGCTGGGCCTCCAGCCAGTCGAGGTGCGCCTCTTCGTCCTCCAGGTTGTCCTCGATCAGCTCGCGGGAGCCGGCATCGCCGACCTCCAGGCAGATGCGGATGCCCTCGTTGTAGGCCTTGATGGCGCCGCTCTCCGCCGCCAGATCGTTCTTGAGCTGTTCCTCGACGGTGGCGCCGATGCCCATCGGGTTGAGCTTGTGCACCACGGGCCTGGCCTCCAGGAACAGCAGGCGGGCGATGAGCTTCTCGGCGTGCTTCATCTCCCCGATGGCGCGTTTCTCGGTGACTTCGTGGAGCTTGTTGTACTGCCAATTGGCGCACATCTCCGAATGGACCATGTACTGGCTGATGGCCGTGAGCTCGTCCGCCAGGAAGGCGTTCAG
>DATIPW010000331.1:0-5172 GCA_035471605.1 Anaerolineales bacterium
CGGCAATTGTGGTGGGGGCACCGCATCCCGGTATGGTACTGCCCCGACGGCCACATGACTCCTGCCCGCGCGGATCCGTCTGCATGCGGCACCTGCGGTGCCTCAGACCTGACCCAGGATCCGGATGTGCTCGACACATGGTTCTCTTCCGGATTGTGGCCGTTCTCGACGCTGGGCTGGCCAGAGGCGACCGCCGACCTGAAGTACTTCTACCCGACCTCCGTGATGGAGACGGGCTACGACATCCTGTTCTTTTGGGTGGCTCGTATGATCATGATGGGGCTGGAGTTCACAGGGCAGGCGCCTTTCCACACAGTGTACCTTCACGGCCTGATCCGGGACGATGGCGGTCACAAGATGTCCAAGACTTCCGGGAATGTGATTGATCCCCTGCATGTGATGGATGAACTGGGCACCGACGCCCTGCGTTTCACGCTGCTGGTGGGATCGGCACCGGGAAACGACACCAATCTTTCCGTAAAAAAGGTGGAGGCCAATCGCAACTTCGCCAACAAGATCTGGAACGCCGGCCGCTTTGTGATCTCCGCCGTCCAGCGCCTGCCGGAGGGGACGCGCGCCGATCCTGCCTACACGCTGGCCGACTCGTGGATCTGGGCACGGTTGCAGCAGCTGGTGCGGGATGTGGAACGACTCTTCCAGACACACCAGTACGGCGAGGCTGGACGCCAGATCTACGATTTCTTCTGGTCGGACTTCGCAGACTGGTACGTCGAGGTCGCCAAACAGCAGATGCAGAATGAGGGTTTGCGAGGGCAGACCGTGGCCAACTTGGCTCGCGTGCTGGACCTGGCCCTGCGGATGCTGCACCCCTTCACGCCCTTCGTGACTGAGGAGATCTGGGGGCACCTGCGGCGCGCGCTCCTAGATTCGCCGATCGCGCAGCTGGCCGACGACTGGCCCGAAGCCCTGATCATTGCCCGGTGGCCCGAAGTCCGTCCGGCCCAGGATTGGGAGCAGGCCAAGATCGCGGATTTTGAGTTGCTGCAGGGGATCGTACGCAGTATTCGCAATCTGCGTGCGGAGAAGAACATTCCACCCAGACGCAGACTGCAGGCTCGGATCGGCGCGGGAGCCAGGGCTGAGATGCTGAAAGAGCAAGCGGGGATCCTCGCGGTGCTGGCAGGCTTGGAGGCCTCGTCGCTGACAATTGAGACCTCCATCGAGCGAGCCTCCGACGAGGAGGCGGTTCTGGTGATCGGGCCCGTCGAGATCCACTTGCCGCTGGCGGGCATGGTCGATGGCACCGCTGAGCGCCAGCGGATTTCCCAGGAGCTTGCCGACAGCGAAGCCCAGATTCGCCGGCTGGAGCAGTTGCTGGCAAGTGAGTTCTCCACCAAGGCGCCGGAGTCGGTGGTGGCCAGGGAACGCGCGCGCCTGGAGGCGCTGAGAGAAACCGCGGGCAAACTCGGAGCCCAGATCAAGTCATAGCCGGACCGCGTTCCACATCCGTGCTTACGCAGGCAACGGCGTCCGCCCGCGGTGGCAGGAACGCGCCGTGCCAGTTGGATCGCTGACGCATGCATCGCCTGCGCAGCGGGCACTCCGGAATATCCAGCCGAATCCATCAGCGAGGGCGATGGAAGGCTGTTCGTGCTCGATGAGGCTGCGCGTGTTGAATGCGCAAGGCACCACGACCCGCAGAAGCGCGTTTGACGCCTGACCGGTGGAATGTGTTTTCAACGGAGAGTAGACACGTCACGGACTTCAGGACATCGATTCGCCTGCGGCGCGTCGAATGCGGCGCGGGGATTGGCGTCTGCGATGTCGACGCTTGTGGATAGCAACACAAGTGCAAACGTTGGGCATCTCGGGATTCCGGGTAAAATCAAGGACTTTGAACAGGTATTGGCAGCCCCTGAGCGAGTTGCATCTGATTTGAGGCTAGTTGCATGACCAAGAAACCTGGATACTTTGCAGGTCGTTTGGTGTTGATTACAGGTGGCTCGAGCGGCATCGGGCTGGCGCTCGCGCGGCAGCTGAGTGATGACGGTGCCCGGGTCTGGATCCTGGCTCGCCGCCACGAACCCTTGGAACGCGCGCTGAGCTCGCTGGCATCTGTCAACGGAAACCGGCCCGGGATGTTGGCGGCGGATGTCTCCCAGTGGGCGCAGGTAGAGGCCGCGGTGGGGCGGATCACGGAGGAAGCTGGCGTTCCAGACCTGCTGATCAACTCTGCCGGTGTCACGTTTCCCGGGTACCTCGAGAAGATCCAGCTCGAGGTCTACCGGCACCTGATGGACATCAACTACTTTGGCACGGTCCATATGGTGAGGGCCGTGATGCCCGGTATGCTTGAGCGCGGCAGCGGCCATATTGTCAATATCTCGTCGGCGGGCGGATTTGTGACCGGTCCAGGCTATGCTGCATACAGTCCCACCAAGTTTGCCGTGCGGGGTTTCTCGGATGCTTTGCGTTCCGAACTCAGGCCGCGCGGCCTGCGGGTGTCATTGGTCTACCCGCCGGACACCGCCACACCTCAATTGGAACTTGAAAAGCGGCTTAAAAGCCCTGAGCTCCGGTATCTGCAGGAACATGCCAGCCTCGGACCCATCAAGCTTGGTCTCTTGACCCCGGAAGCGGTCGCAAGCGCAATCCTTCGAGGTGTGAAACGCGGCAGTTATGTCATTTTGCCTGGGGCAGGCAACTATCTGCTGTACCATATCACGCGATTGCTGGGTGATTTGACGTACTCGGTCGTGGACGACGAGTGGGTGCATGCGCGGCGCGAGTCGCACCAAGAATAGGCTAGGGCGCGTGGACATCTTTGAGAAGGCCCAGAACTACACCGAGGCCCGCGAAGCCATCAAGCAGGGCTACTACCCGTATTTCATCCCGATGTCGGAGAGCGAGGGGACCGAGGCGGTGTTTCAGGGCCGCCGGCTGATCATGTGCGGATCCAACAACTACCTGGGACTCACGACCGACCCCGCGGTGCGGGGCGCGGCCATCGAAGCCGTCAAGCGATTTGGCACATCCTGCACCGGGTCGCGCTTCCTCAACGGGACGCTTGAATTGCACGAGCACTTGGAGCGCGAGCTGGCGGATTTCGTCGGCAAGCCGGCCGCCCTGGTCTTCTCCACCGGTATGCAGACCAATCTTGGGGTCCTGAGCGCCCTCGTGGGCCGCGGGGATGTGATCGTGATGGATAAGGACGATCATGCCAGCCTGGTCGACGGGGCCAAGCTCGCCTGGGGCGAGACCCGGCGCTTCAAACACAACGACATGGTCGACCTCGAACGGGTACTCTCGGGGGTCGCCCCAAACAAAGGCAAGCTGGTGGTGGTGGACGGCCTGTACAGCATGGGTGGGGACCTGGCGCCAGTGCCGCAGATCGCCGCCCTGTGCAAGAGGTACGGAGCCCGGCTGATGGTGGACGATGCACATGGCATGGGCGTGATGGGCAGCGGACGCGGGACGGCCGCGCACTTCAATGCCACTCAGGACGTGGACTTGATCATGTCCACCTTCAGCAAGTCCTTTGCCTCCCTGGGCGGTTTCATTGCCGGCGAAGACCAGGTGATCCATTACATCAAGCATCATGCCCGCGCCCTGATCTTCAGTGCCAGCATCCCCGCCGCCAACGCCGCCGCGGCCCTGGCCGCTCTGCGCATCATGCGTGACGAGCCGCAGCGCGTGGAGCGCCTGGCGGCCGTCGCTGACCGGATGCGGCGCGAATTGCGGGGCATGGGCTTCAACATCGGTGCCTCAGTTTCGCCCATCATCCCGATCATCATCGGCGACAGGATGAAGACCATCTTTGCTTGGAAGACACTCTTTGACGCCGGCGTGTTTGTGAACCCGGTTCTCTCTCCGGCGGTGCCCGAGGGCATGGACCTGTTGCGCACCAGCTACATGGCCAGCCACACGGACGAACAGCTGGATCGGGTCCTGTCAATCTATGCGGAAGTCGGCAAGCAGCTGGGGCTGATCGCGTAGACGGCTCCAAGCAGTTGCTTGTGGTAAACTTCACTCAATCAAATATCGACCTTCGGGGCAGGGTGAAATTCCCGATCGGTGGTACAGCCCACGAGCCCATCCCGGCCGCCGCGCAGCGGCGTGCAGGGGGCGGCATGACCCGGTGAGATTCCGAGGCCGACAGTCACAGTCTGGATAGAAGAAGGATCAGCTACTGGCCGATGCACTCACCGGCCTGTCTTCGACGCCCCGGAAACGTTCACGTTTTCGGGGTTCTGTTCGGGCAGGCCAGGCGACCTGGTGCGACGGTTTGTGCGCCCCGAGGTTGGACTGCGGGGCGCATTTCTTTCGTGGCGGCCCCGGCACCAGCCAGGAAAGGCATACGTGAAGGAACTTTCTGGCACCACCCCCCGCGTAGCACGGCAGGGCCAGCACTGGCTGGGAGGAGCATCCCTGCTTGCCGGGCTTCTGGCATGGTGGCTAGTATCCCGCGGGGCCGGCCTGCCCGCTTTCGTGCTCCCCTCGCCGATGGCCGTGGCGGCGCGGCTGGCCGTGGCAGTCACCGACGGCAGTCTGTCATTCCACACGCGCTCAACCCTGACTGAGGTCGCCTTGGGTCTCGGTATCGGCGTTGGTCTGGCCACGGTCATCGGCTATGCCATCGCCAAATCAAGCGCCTTGGAACGCGTGCTTTCCCCCTATCTGGTGGCGAGCCAGGCCATCCCGCTGGTGGCGATTGCCCCCCTGCTCGTCATCTGGTTTGGCCCCGGGATGTTCTCCAAAGTTTTAATCTGCGCCATGATCGTGTTCTTCCCGGTCTTGGTCAACACCATTGTCGGCGTTCGCGCCGTGCCGCCAGCCCTGCATGATCTGATGCGGTCCTTGCACGCGCGGCGCAGCCAGATACTGCTGAAACTGGAAATCCCTGCCGCGCTTCCGGTCTTCCTGGGCGGGCTGCGCATTGGGGCGACGCTCTCGGTGATCGGCGCGGTGGTCGGCGAATTGGTCGGATCTGACCAGGGACTGGGCTTCCTGATCAATGTGGGGCGCGGCCAATATGACACGGCACTGGTTTTTGTGGCCGTCTTCATCCTAATTGCAATGGCACTCGTACTCTACGGCGTGGTTGCCTGGCTGGAGAGCAAGACCCTGGGGTGGCAGGATTGGCGCAAGGCATAGGCCGGCAGGTTGAGGAATGCTTCGTAGATCTTTGCCCATTCTCGTGAGTCTTGCGCT
>DATIPW010000332.1:0-3315 GCA_035471605.1 Anaerolineales bacterium
GACATCCTCAAAGAGTTCATCGCGCAGAAGGAGTTTATCTTCCCGCCCGCGCCCTCGATGCGCTTGGTGGTGGACACGATGGAGTTCGGCGCGCAGCACGTTCCGCAGTGGAACACCATCTCCATCAGTGGCTATCACATCCGCGAGGCCGGCTCCACAGCGGCCCAGGAACTGGCTTTCACCCTGGCAGACGGCATGGAATATGTGCGCTGGGGCATCCAGCGCGGGCTGAAGGTGGACGACTTTGCCCCGCGCCTTTCCTTTTTCTTCAACGCACATAACGATTTCTTTGAGGAGATCGCCAAGTATCGGGCAGCCCGGCGCATCTGGGCGCGCGAAATGCGCCAGACCTTCGGGGCCACGGACCCCCGCTCATGGCTGTTGCGCTTCCATACACAAACTGCGGGCGTATCGCTGACCGCGCAGCAACCCGAGAACAATGTGGTCCGCGTGGCCATCCAAGCGCTGGCTGCTGTGCTGGGCGGCACACAGAGTCTCCATACAAACTCGCTCGATGAAGCCCTGGCCCTGCCCTCGGAGCACGCCGTCACCATCGCCCTGAGAACTCAGCAGATCATTGCCGAAGAGTCGGGGGTGGCCAACACGATTGACCCGCTGGGGGGCAGCTATTTCGTCGAGGCGCGGACAAATCATATGGAAGCCGAGGCCTACGAGTACTTCCGCCGCCTTGAAGACCTGGGCGGCGTGATCCCGGCCATCGAACGCGGCTTTCCCCAGGCGGAAATCGCCGACGCGGCGTATCGCTATCAGCGCGAGATCGACCAGGGAGCGCGCAAGATCGTGGGCGTCAACGCCTACCAGGAGGACAAGCCGCCCAGCATCCCCATCCTGGAGATGGATGCGGTGGGCTATCAGCGGCAGGTGCAGCGGCTGGCAGACTTGCGCGCGAGCCGGGATGGCGGACGGGTGGGCCAGGCGCTTGATAAGCTCAGGATCGCCGCGCAGGGAACACAGAACACCATGCCGCATCTATTGGAGGCTGTGCGCGCCCATGCCACGCTGGGGGAGATTGTGGGCGTGATGAAGGAAGTCTTCGGGGTGTACGAAGAGCCCACCAGCATCTGACGATCACGCGTCAGCCAGGGGGCGTGGTGGGCAAGAAAAGAAAATCAACTTGGAGGATTGCCACGATCGCCTGGGCGGCGGTCGTACCCACCACGAGCAGGAACAGGATCGAGCTCCGTCGACTCCGGGAGATGAACGAGGCCACCGGGATCTGAAACAGCGCGGCCGTCGCCTCCTCCGTGCCGAGTGCCGCGGGCCTGCCCCGCTAGGTTTCGTCCCTTTTCACGGCGAACGTGTCAAAGTCCCGCGCCACCGAGACGTTGGGGTGAATCGCCTGCGCCTCCTGCAGGACGTCCTTCTCGCGGTACCGTCTCGAGATGTGCGTCAGGATCAGGTGATGCACATGGGCGCGCACAGCAAGCTCAGCCGCTTGTTGTGCCGTCAGGTGCGAGAACTGGCGTGCCATGTCGGCTTCGGCGGCGAGATACGTCGACTCGATCACCAAGGCATCCGCATCGCGGCAGGGCTCAACCAGGTCATCGATCCGTCCGGTGTCGCCGATCACCACCAGCTTTGCCCCTCGCTGCAGAGGACCCAGCACATCTTCGGGTGTCACGCGCCTGCCGTTCGCCAGCACCAGGGATTTGCCGGCCACCAGCTCGCGTCGCTCCGGACCGAACGGGACACCCAGTTCGTCGGCCTTGTGCGGCAGGAACGGACGCCGGGCGCGTTCCTCAAAGGCATATCCGAGGCAGTCCGGCCCGCGATGCGCCACCGCAAACGCTGAGACCGTGAAGTCCTTGGTCTCCAGGAAGGTCCCGGGTTTGATCTCGCGAAAATGCAGCGGCATCGGGGGCTGATTGCCGCGCAGCACCACGCCGTAGAGCAGATCGTGGACACGATCCAGCGCCCCGCGGCCGCCGAAGATCTCCAGGGCCTCGATCGCCTCCCAGCGCATAAAGGTGCTCAGTAGGCCGCCCAGGCCCAGGATGTGGTCAAGGTGCCCGTGGGTCAGAAGCACGCGCGTCAGGTGCCGAAAACCCACGCCCGCTTGCAGAATCTGCCGCTGGGTTCCCTCTCCGCAGTCCACCAGAAAGCGGTATTCATCGTGCTGGACGATCTGGGCCGCGAGGCCGCGCCTCGCCGAAGGCGCGGACGCAGACGTGCCGAGAAAGAGGACTTCAAACAAAGTGGGTTTCCCTTCTCAAGCCATCGCGGATCCACGTGCCGCATGCTGATCGCACAGGGGGAAAGCAAGACTCTGCGGTCTGGGATCGATCGTGCCTGGCTGCAGGCTATTGTACCTTAAGGAAAACAGACCACCTGTACTATAATCTCCGGCGGGCGTGCTTCTCCGCACGGAGCCGCTCACCCGAAATCGATGTTCAGCCTTTTCCAGGGCCGCAAGGGACGCCGCAAATCGAGGTCGCGTGGTCGGGCCTCCCGCGTACAGGCGCGTGGCGCATCGACGGCGCGCGGCCGTGTGCAGTCGCCGCCTTCCCCATCCTATTGGGAAAGCCTGTCTCCCGAGCGCAGGCTGGATGTCATCGGCGGCGTCCTGATCCTGGCCGGCATTCTCATATTTCTTGGCCTGCTGTCCTCCTCCCCTTCGCCCCTCACGGCCGGCCTGATCCGCCTCCTGGCTCAGCTGTTCGGGTGGGGACGCTACTTCCTTCCCCTTGGCCTGATCGTCTTCGGATTGTGGCTTGTCCTGCGCAAGATCGAGCGCATCCCGCCGCCCTCGCCGGAGCGCACCGTCGGCAGCCTGCTGCTCTTTGTCTGGACGTTGACGCTGATGCATAGCATCATCGCCGCCCCGGAGATGGCGCTGACCGCAGCCAGGGACGGGGCCGGCGGGGGCTACATCGGCAGTTTCTTTGAGCGGCTGTTGTGGTTCGGCCTGGGTCCCCTTGGATTGCTGGTGGCCCTGCTGGCATGGCTGCTGATTTCCCTGACCATGATCGTGGACATGCGGATCCACCAACTCTTCGGCTGGGTGGGCCCCCTGCTCGCAAGGCTCGACGCATTCCTGCGCAAGCCGATCCGGCCACAGCCGGATTCCGCGCTGCGCGCGCCCATCCAGGGATTCACCCCCGTGCCGGGGGAGAGCGCCGCCCCGGCGGCCACAGCGCCTCTTCCATCGGCCGTGACGGATCTGCCGGTCGAGCCGGCCCACCCCGGCGCGCGGTCTGTTCCGTGGGTCGCGCCGCAGATCCGCGATGTCCTGGATGCCGGAAGCGCGCCGACGGTCAACGAGGATTTCATCCGCCAGAGGGCGCATCTGATCGA
>DATIPW010000333.1:0-2737 GCA_035471605.1 Anaerolineales bacterium
GCCGTCGGCGCCGAAGAATCGCAGCAGGTCGATGGTCGCGGGACCCTCCAGTGCCAGGAACCACACGTACACAGGCTGGCCCGCCTGGTGGGCCTGCCGGAGCATGGCCGGGTACAGCAGCGCCATCTCGGCCATCGGGCACACATACTGGGCATCTCCTGCCGGCGCGGTCACGTTGAAGCCCCACAGCCCATACAGCGCGCACAACTGCACCTCCGCATTGCCCGCGCGCAGCGCCTCCAGGGCGTCGGCGTCAAATGACTGGATGATGCTCCGGTCGAGATAGTCCGCCGCCTGCAGCTGCTCCAGCATCTGTGCGGCCATGCCGGGGTAGAGCGCCGGCGACTTTGCCTCGGGCAGCAGCGTCACACCGCCCGCCTTGCCCAGCGCGACCACCTCTTCGAATGTGGGTACTGCGTTGCCGTCCCCGGCGTCCAGCGCGCGCATCTCGTCCAGGGTCATCTCGCGAACCGTGCCGCTGCCGTCGGTGGTGCGATCAACCGTCTCATCGTGGATGACCACGAGCACATTGTCCTTGGTCATCTGGACGTCGAACTCGAGCGCCTGTGCCCCCTGCGCGATCCCGTTTCGGAACGCCGCCAGCGTGTTCTCCGGGGCGTGCTTCAGCCCACCCCGGTGCGCGATCACCACCGGCTCGTTGATCGGAGCCGTGCGCAGGGCTGCGCTCACGGCATAGTAGATGATGGGCAGCGCCATCAGCGCCAGGCACCCTGCGCGAAGCGGCGATCTCATACGAGGGGTTTGCTGTGCCATCCGCTGTGTCGAAGGAGCATCGCCTTCAACTCATATCTCAGGCAACCCAACGAAGAACCGGATACTCTGGGTGCAAGCGACCACTGTTCCTTGGCGTGTGGCTGAGACGATCGTGCCCGCTCCCGGCCCCCGCGCGGCTGCCCGCCTGCTGGACTACTCCACGTCGCCCGTCAGCGTGGCCATCTTCAGTTCACCAATGGCTTTCGTGATCTGGATCTCGCGCGGGCAGGCCAGGGTGCAGTTGAACACGGTATGGCACCGGGCAACGCCGGAGGTCTGACTGACGATCTTGAGCCGCTGCGCGGCCGCCTGATCGCGGCTGTCGAAGATGAAGCGGTGCGCCGTGACCAGGGCGGCCGGGCCGAGGTAGTCGTCACTCGCCCAGAAGGAGGGACAGGACGTGGTACAGGCGGCGCACAGGATGCACTTGGTGGTGTCGTCAAAACGCTCGCGTTGCTGCGGGCTCTGCAGGCGCTCCTTGCCGTTTTCCGGCAGCGGGTTGTCGTTGATGAAAAAGGGCAGCACCTTCTTGTAGTTCTCAAAGAAGGGCCCCATGTCCACGATCAGATCCTTGATCACCTTTAATCCCAGCAACGGCTCGATGGTGATCTTGTCGCCCAGATCGCGCACCAGGGTCTTGCACGCCAGGTGATTCCGCCCGTTGATGCGCATGGCATCCGAGCCGCAGATGCCGTGGGCGCACGACCGGCGAAACGAAAGCGTTCCGTCCTGGTGCCCCTTGACCGTCTCCAGCAGGTCAAGGACGCGCTCATTCTCATCCGCCTCGAGCTGATAGGTCTCGTAGTGGCCGCGCGGGTCGTGCTCGGGGTTGTAGCGCAAGATCTTGAGCGTTACCAGCATGAGCAGCTATCTCCGGAGAACTGTAATATTGGTCAGCCGGGCCATCCCCCTAGTACACCCTTTCCTTCGGAGGATACTTGGTGATGACCACCGGCTTGTAGTCGATCTGGATGCGGCCGTTCCTCTGCCGGGCCAGCGTGTGCTTCAACCAGTTCCCGTCGTCGCGCTTGGGGAAGTCCTCCCGGGAATGTCCCCCGCGCGATTCCCGGCGGTTCAAGGCGCACTCTGCCGTCACCTCGGCGATCTCAAGCATGTTGCCCAGCTCCCAGGCGCTCACCAGTTCGGTGTTGAAGATGCTGCCCGTGTCGGTGATGGCGATGTTGCGGAAACGATCACGCAGCGCCGCCAGCTTGCCGATGGCCGCGCGCATGCCCTGCTCATTGCGGTAGATGCCCACGTCTTCGAACATCACATTCTTGAGCTCCGTGGCGATGTCGAAGGCATTCTCCGTTCCCTGGCCTGCACGCAGCGCCTGCAGTTGGGCGCGGGCCTCGGCGCTCGGGTCAGCCGGCAGCTGCGGCAATTCGGCCTGGCCGGCATACTCGGCGGCACGGATGCCGGCGTGCTTTCCGAAGACGATCAGATCGAGCAGTGAATTGGTGCCCAGACGATTGGCCCCGTGGACCGAGACGCAGGCGCACTCGCCTGCGGCATACAGCCCGGGGAAGACCGTCCCCTTGTCATCCAGGACCACTTCGGCATACTTGTTGGTGGGGATGCCGCCCATGGTGTAGTGTGCCGTGGGCTGGATCGGCATCATCTCGCTCATCGGATCGATGCCCAGGTACACCCGGTTGAAGTCCACAATGTCGGGCAGCTTCTTTAGCAGCTGCTCGGCGGTGATCGTGTAGGGTGAGCCATCCGGGTTCTTGCGCCCATCCTGCGCGGCGTACTTGATCACCGATTCGGGCCGGGCGTCAAGCCAGACATAGTTCTTGCCGTCCACCCCGCGCCCCTCGCGGATCTCCGTGTAGATGGCCCGCGAGATGACGTCGCGCGAGGCCAGGTCTTTCACGCTCGGGGCGTAGCGCGGCATGAAGCGCTCGCCCTTGCCGTTGATCAGAACCCCGCCCTCGCCGCGCACCCCCTCGGTGATCAGGAT
>DATIPW010000334.1:0-12905 GCA_035471605.1 Anaerolineales bacterium
ACCTCGATCCTCGGCCGGAGACCCAGGAACATGCGGTCGTATTCGTCGGCTTCGACGACGAAGGCCGATCCGGCCCCCGCCCGGGCGTTCACGCCGTAGTTGCTCAGCACGCCTCCGACGATGAAGCTCGGCTCCAGGCCCAGCTCTGTGAGTACGAAGGCGATCATGGCCGTGGTGGTGGTCTTGCCATGAGTTCCGGCCACGGCAATCCCCTGCTTGTCCGCCATGAACTTGCCCAGGAAATCCGCGCGGCGGAAGACCGGGATGCCGGCAGCCCTGGCCGCCACGACTTCCGCGTTGTCATCCGGGATGGCCGAGGAGCGCACCACCCAGTCTGCCCCGCGCACGTTGTGCGGGGCATGCCCGACTGCGACCGCAATACCCGCGGCCTGCAAGTCGGCGGCAAAGGAACTCCAGGTCTGGTCCGAACCCGTCACGGTATAACCACTCTCTGAAAGCATGCGGGCAATGGCGGATAGCCCGCTGCCTCCGATGCCGATGAAGTGGACGTGCCGCTCCCCAACCACATGTTCAGGCATCATACATAGACCACGATGACGAAGATGAAGCACAGGATGACCGCAAAGTAGATTGCCGGCTCGCCCAACAGGTGGGGCGGCAGATAGGTCATCAGGCTGTCGACGGCCGCCTGGTAATCGGGGGAGGGCGGCAGCACCACGTTCTCGAAGACCTGGTACTGCGTCTGCACCAGGTAGAAAAGAAGCGTGCCGGAGATCAGATACCCGTTGAGCCCGCCGACGATGACGCCGAAAAGCGAATCCTGCAGGCGCTCGCGCGTCGCCTTGGACTGCAGATGCGGGATGAGCGCCACGGTCTGGTAGCCAAAGAACACCAGCGCCAGCACGACGAGCGCCAGCACCCAGAAGAGAGAGGGGCTGTCTTCCGGCAGGGTTGAGACCACAGGCACGTACTTGCGCAGCACGTGATTCAGCGTGAGGGCCACGATCACGCTGAAAGCCACCAGCAGTTCCTTGGCCCAGCCGCGCAGCATGCCGATGATCCCGAACAGGATGACGTACATCCAGAAGATGTACACGATGCTCATCATGGGCGCTGTCCTCCCAGCTCCAGCAGCTGCCCCGCCAGCGTCTGGGCTGCCTCCGGTCTCGCCAGGGCTGCCATCGCCTTGCGCATCGCAACGCGCCGGCGCTTGCCTTGCAACAACTCCGCCACGGTGGGCAGCAGCTGCGTGCCCAGGTTCTCGTCGCGCAGGAGCACGGCCGCGTTGCGGGCCGCCAGATGTTCGGCGTTGACGCGCTGATATCTCCAGGCGTGCGGGTAGGGCACCAGCACCGCCGGCAGGCCGAACAAGGGCAGCTCCCCCAGCACGGAAGCACCTGCGCGCATGACCGCCAGATCCGCGGCCGCGAGCGCCGCGCCCATCTGCTCGTGCAAGTACGGGAAGGGTCTGTATCGCTTGCGCTGAGCCCTCGTCAAGCCGGCGCTGCGGGATGTGACCGCATCCCATTCGCCCTGCCCGGTGACATGCACCACCTGGGCGAGCTTGAGCAGCTCGGGCAAGATCGCGGTCACGGCCTGGTTGATCGAACGTGCCCCCTTGCTGCCTCCTGCCACCAGCAGCACCGGCAGGTCCGGGAGCAGCTTGAGCGCGGCGATGCCCCGCCGGCGTGTCCACTTTGCCAGCTCCGGGCGCACCGGGTAGCCGGTGGGCACCACGCGCTGGGAAAAGTAGCGCTGCGATTCAGAGGATGTCACGGCAATCCGATCTGCGAAACGTGCCAGGAACTTCAGTGCCAGCCCCGGCTCAATATCGGGCACGTACACCAGAATGGGCAGGTGGCGGGCCGCCACGGCCATGGGGGCCGCCAGGTATCCGCCGGTCAGCAGCAGCACATCCGGTCGGAAGGCGCGCAGGTGCCGCCCGGAGGCGGAGACGCCGCGTGCCACGTGCACCAGATTCGCAGGCAGCCGGGCGATCCCAATCCCATGCAGGCCGGCGGCCGGGATCGTCGCGTAGGGGATGCCCTCGCGCCTCACGAGCTCCGACTCCATTCCGGCCTCGCTGCCCACCCAGAGGGTCTCGACGTCCGCATGCCTAGCCCTCAAGGTTTGCAGAGCGGCGAGGGCGGGATAGACGCCGCCTCCGGTTCCGCCCGCGCAGATCATCAGTCGCACGTTCTGCTCTCCATTCGTCCTCGGCCACCATCTGCCCCTGCTGGCGCGAGATGCTCTGCAAGATTCCGACCGCGGCCAGGCACGACACAAGATTCGAGCCGCCCGCACTTATGAACGGCAGGGCATTGCCGGCGAAGGGCAGCAGGCCCACCATCACCATCATGTTGATGCCCGCCTCCAGCCCGATCCAGATCACCAGGCCCGTGGCCATCAGTGTTCCGAGCATGTCCGGCGCGCGCCGGGCGATCACCAGGCCCCGCCACACGATGCCGGCATACAGCAAGATCAGCACCAGGGCGCCGATCAGTCCCAGTTCCTCCACCACCACCGCGAAGATGCTGTCGGTGGGGGGCACCGGCAGGCCCGTCATCTTGGATTGGGCGCGGCCAATGCCCACGCCCAGCAGGCCCCCATTGACAATGGCCTCGAAGGAGCGGCGCACGTGATAGGAAGCTTCGGTCGGATCGCGCAGTCCCGAGACGAATTCCGCCACGCGCACGCTGCCGGTGGGATTGACCTGGACCACGATCGTCCCGGCTGCCACTGCCACCACCAGCAGCAGGCCTATCTGCCTCAAGGCACCGCCGGCCAGGAAGAACAGCAGTCCTCCCAGCAGCATCAGGGTGACGGCCGCACTCAGGTCCGGCTGCTGGTATACCAGCCCGCCGATCACTCCCAAGATCAGTCCCAGGGGTACCAGGCCCAGCGAAACGTGGTGCAGTACCTCGCGCTTGGCATACAGCCACACCGAGAGATACACGATCGTCACCAGCTTGGCCAGCTCCGAGGGCTGGTACGAGCCCTGGTAGAGCGACCGCTTGGCGCCCAGGCGAATCTCGTTCATGAACAGGACGGCGGTCAGCAGCAGGATGGTGATCCCCATCACCGGCACGATCAGCCTGCGCCAACGGTGATAGTCGAAGAGGGTGAGTGTCGCCGCAACCGCGATCCCCAATCCCAGCCACTGCAGCTGGCGCGCGAACATGTACATCGGATCGCCGTACTCCTGCAGCGAGTAGTCCCACGACGCGGAATAGACCATCGTCACGCCGAAGACCAGGATGGCGATCACGGCCACAACCAGCGGCACATCCAGGGGTCGCCTGGAGGCCGCCGATCTGCCGGCAGTCTGCCCGCTTACGAAAGTTCCTGCACCCATGTCCGGAATCGCTCTCCGCGTTCTTCAAAGTCTTTGAACTCGTCGAAACTGGTGCCCCCCGGCGAAAGCAGCACCACGTCGCCGCTCTGCGCCACGGCGTGCGCGCTGGCCACCGCCTCGCGCAGGTGGGCCACGGTCTCCAGGCTGTAGGGGCGCTGGTCGGCCTGTGTGGTGGCTGCGCCGGCTGCCAGCAGTGCCCGCTGGATCTTCGCGGCAGCCTCCCCAAACAGCACCACATGGTCAACCCGCTCGCAGACCAGTGCGGCCAGATCATCCCACGGCAGATCCTTGTCGCGTCCGCCCAGTAGCAAGACCAGCGGCTCCTCGAACGACTTCACGGCCGCGGCCACGCGTTCCGGCGTGGTGGCGATCGAGTCGTCGTACCAGCGCGTCCCATTCAGCACACGCACCAGCTGCAGCCGGTGAACCACGCCCTGGAAGCTTTCCGCCGCATGCAGCATGGCATCCAGCGGCAGTCCTGCCGCGTGGCCGATGGCAAAGGCGGCAAGCACGTTGCGCAGGTTGTGATCGCCGCGCATCTGGATCTGCTCGCGGCGCATCAGCGGAATTTCCATGCCTCGCTCCCGCAGATACAGGATCCCATCGTCGTAGTAGGTCCCGTCTCCGGGGCCGGCCAGCGCATCCAATCCAAAGCTGTGGAGCTCGCCCTTGACGCTTGCCCGCAAGCCCCAGGCGCCGGCATCGTCGCGGCCGAGCACGGCCCTGCCGTGTGCGTCCTGGAAATCTAGGATGCGCCGCTTGGCGGCGGTGTAGGCTGCCATCGAGGCATGACGGTCCAGGTGATTGGGTGTGATGTTGAGCACCACCGCCACATCCGGCGAGAGCGTCATCTGCTCCAGCTGGAAGGAGGAGATCTCCAGGATCGCCAGATCGGAGGGCTTCATCTGATCCACGTGATTGAGCAGCGGATCGCCAATGTTTCCGCCCACGAAGACCCGCCGCACCGGCTGATCCTTGTGGGAGGCGGTGGCCGCGGCCGTTGTATCGAAGGCGGCGTGTGCCATCTCGCCCACCAGCGCGGTGGTGGTCGTCTTGCCGGCAGAGCCCGTGATGCCCACGGTGGGGCATGGGACCACCTCCATGAAGATCTGCGTGTCGTTGGAGAGCGGCAGGCCCCGGCGCACCGCTTCCTGGACGATCGGGATGGTGGTGGGCACGCCGCCGGAGAGGCACAGCAGCTCAGCCCCCTCCAGGATCTCCGGGGGATGACCGCCCAGCGCCCAGCGTATCTCCAGTTCGCGCAGTGCCGCCCGCGATTCAGCATGGGCTGACTCGGGCCGGAGGTCGCTCAGGGTCACAAGGGCTCCCTGGACGGCCAGCCAGCGCGCCAGCGCCACCCCCTGCCGGGCAGCCCCCAAGATCACCACGTGTCGTCCGCTCCAGTTGCCCATGCGCTACACCAGGGCCAGTCCCGCGCCCACCATGACCGCCAGAAGACCGATCAGCCAGAAGCGCTGCACCACTTGCGTTTCGCTCCAACCCATCAATTCAAAATGCAGGTGGATCGGCGCCATCTTGAAGAACCGCTTTCCCCTGGTGTACTTGAAATACGCGATCTGGATCACCACACTCACGATCTCGCTCAGCGGGATGATGGCGATCAGGGGCAGCAGCAGCCACTGGCTGGTCATCAAGGCCACGACCGCCAGGGTGGATCCCAGGGCCATCGAGCCCGTATCGCCCATGATCAGCGCCGCCGGGTGAACGTTGAACCACAGGAAGCCGAACAGCGCGCCCACCAGGGTGAAGCAGTAGCGTGCCAGGTAGACCTGGTTCTGACTGAGGGCGATCAGACCGTAGCCCGTGAAGGCCGTGGCCGCGATCAGGCCGGCCAGGCCATCCAGGCCATCCGTGAAATTGACCGCATTGGACATGCTGACAATGATGAAGGCGGCGATCGGGACGTACCACCAGCCGAGTTCAAAGAAGCCCGGAATGCCCGGAACGAACAGGTCGGGAATGCCCAACAGGTACTTAAGAACGTATGCCGTGCCCAGGCTGAGAAACACCTGCGCCAGGAACTTGGTGCGCACGCTCATGCCCCGGCCGCGCTGCGGCCCGCGGATGCCTTGCCAGTCGTCCACGGCGCCCAGGACGCCGAAGCTCACCATTACGATCATTGGCACCAAAACCGAATGCCCCAGGCCGGTCTGCCCCATGCCGATCAGCGCCACTGCGTTCAGCAGCACGGTCAGCAGCAGCACGGGCAGGATGAACATCACCCCGCCCATGGTGGGGGTGCCCATCTTCACGGCATGCTCGCGCGGCTCCTCCACGCGAATAATCTTGCCCACCCGGAAGTGCCGCAGGATGCGCAGCAGCGGGCCGCCCCAGATCACGGTCATCACGAATGCCAGCCCGGCCAGGCTCAGCGCCAGCGCTTCCTGCCTCATGAGGCCTGCTCCAGCGCGTCCACAATGCGGTCCATGCGCATGCCGTGCGAGCCCTTGAGCAGCGCCACGTCGGTCTCCCTGAGATTTTCCTGCAGCCAGTCGATCACGCCGGCACTCTCCGTGAATTCCAGGATCTGGCGCGCTCTGGCGCCGGCCGCCCGCGCCGCTTGCGCGTAGATGCGCGCCCGCTCACCCAGCGTAAGCAGCACGTCGGCGATCTGCGCCGCCCGCGTGCCGATCAGTTGATGTGACTGCTGCTCGTACTGGCCCAGCTCAAGCATGTCGCCCAGCACGGCGATCCGGCGCACGGCATTGATGTCGCCCAGCAGGTTCAGCGCGGCCAGCATCGATTCCGGAGAGGCGTTGTAGGTGTCGTCCAGCAACAGCGCGCCGGTCTTGGATTTGACGACCACCAGCCGCAGCTGCGTCTGCCCCTGGTTCAGGCCGGCCAGGACCTCCTGCCAGCTCAAACCCTCCACCAGCCCGACCGCCGTCGCCCGCAGGGCGGTCTCCACCGAATGCCGCCCGATCAGCGGGACGTGGACGTGCACCGTCTCGCCGCCGTAGTGCATGCGGAATCGAACCCCGTTCAAGCCCAGACCCTCGACTTCATCTGCCCACAGCTCAGCCTCCGGGGAGAGCCCGTAGAACAGCACGCGCGCCTTGGTCAACCGGGCCATCTCGCGCACCAGGTCATCATCGTAGTTCAGGATGGCCGCGCCCTCGGGTGCGGGGGGCAGGCTCTGCACCAGTTCTGACTTTCCCCGGGCGATGATTTCCCGCGAGCCGGCGCGTTCCGCATGAACCGTGCCGACGTTCGTCACCACACCCACCTGCGGCAGGGCGATGTCGCACAGCAGGGCGATCTCACCCGGGACATAGAAGCCCATCTCCAACACGGCCCGCTCGTGTTCCGAGCTGAGTCGCAGCATGGTCAAGGGCAATCCGATCTCGTTGTTCAGGTTGCCATGGCTGCGCAGCGTCCGGTAGCGCTCGGAAAGGACCTGGGCCACCACTTCCTTGGAGGTCGACTTGCCGACGCTGCCCGTGATGCCGATCACGCGCAGCGACAGCCGGCGCCGCCAGAAGCGCGCGATCTGCTGCAGCGCGCTGAGACTGTTCTCCACCCGCAGGCACAGGGGCGGCGCCAGATCCGCTTCCGAAAGGGCGGTCGCGCCGCGACGCAGGTCCAGCACGCGCAGGGCGGAGGGCATATCGCGCTGGACAAGCGCGAAGGCAGCGCGGTTGCGGAAGGCCTCCTCCACAAAATCATGCCCGTCCACGTTCTCGCCGGGCAGGGCCACAAAAAGCGCCCCGGGGATCACCCGCCGCGAATCGATCGAGGCCTCGGGGATGGATGCGGCGGCTGCCGGTCGCGCGCCGGTCAGGGCCTCCAGCGTGTCTGCCAACGTCAGGTTCATGGCCGGGCCATCTCGCGGCGCACCTGGTCCGGCGCAATGCCCAGCGCTAGGATGGTCTCTTTGGCAGCCTGGGCGAAGGTGGGCGCTGCCGTCTCGGAACCCCAGATGGAAGTCGAGGGGCGCTCGAGCCACACGTAGATCATGAAGCGCGGATCGTCCACCGGCCCCCAGCCGATGAACGAGGCATTGGTCGCGCCGAACTCATAGCCGTAGGGCCCGGGGATCTGCGCCGTTCCGGTCTTCCCGGCGACGCGATAGCCCGGGACCAGGGCCGTGGAGGATTCCTCTTCCAGCGAGTTCGCCAGCATCTGCGTCAGCGTATTCGCCGTGTCAGCCGAGATCGGCGAACCGGCATACTGGGTGGGGGCGCTGTACTGCCGGCCATCGCGCAGCATGGCGTACAGCACGCGCGGCACCACCATGCGCCCCTGGTTGGCAACCGAGGAAACTGCCGCCAGCATCTGGATCGGCGTCACGGATACGCCCTGGCCAAAGGCGTTGGTCGCCAGATCCACCGGGTACCAGTCGGCGTCCCCCGGGACCTTCAGGCGTCCGGCGGCCTCGCCGGCAAGGTCGACGCCGGTGACATGTCCAAGCCCAAAGCGCGTCATGTAGCGGTAGAAGGTCTCCGCCCCCGTGCGCTCGGCCACCCAGGCCAGGCACACGTTGAGCGAGTGCTGCATGCAGCCGACCATGTCTTGCTGGCCCCAGGCCTCGTCGTTCCAGTTGCGGATGACCGCGCCGCCGACCTGGATCGAGCCGGTATCCAGGAACGGCGTAGACGGCACCACGGCCCCGCTGTCCAACGCCGCGGCCATGGTCAGCACTTTGAGCACGGAGCCGGGCTCGTACGGCATGCCGACCGCCCGGTTGAATTCGCTGGCGTTGCCGTAGATGACGCCGTAGTTGCCAAATTGATTCAGATCCATGCGCGGCGAGGAGGCCAGTGCCAGGATCGCGCCGTTGCGCGGGTCCATGATGACGATCGTCCCGTGCTGCGCGCCGTACTCGTCCAGGGCCCCATCCAGGATCCGCTCCACCGAGGCCTGCAACTGGCGGTGCAGGGTCAGAACCAACGTCGTCCCGCTGGGGACCCTGGGGATTTCGCCGGCGCGATTCGGATCCGTGGGTACCCACACCTGCAGGGTGTTGCCCGCCAGCAGGCTGTTGTATTTCTCCTCGACGCCGAAGTAGCCGCGGCCCTCGTAGCTGACGAAGCCGATCACGTTGGAGGCCAGCGCCGTTTCCGGGTAGTCGCGCTGCGGATGGGCAGTGAGCGTCAGCCCCTGTAGACGACTGGACCGCCCCTCAGCCGCCATCAGCCGGGCGCTCTCCATCATCTGCTGCAGCTGCTCGGCACCCTCTGCTGCCACGAAATCCTCAAGCACCAAGAACCGCAAGCTCTCCGGCGCGTTGGATATGTCGCTCAAGACCTCACCGGCATCCAATCCCAACGCCGTGCCCACGGCCAGCGCAATCGCCTGCGGGTCGCGGGCCGCCTGCAGGTCGACGCCCACTTCGTAGACCGTCTTGCTGCCCGCCAGCAGGTGTCCTTGGCGATCGTAGATGGCGCCGCGTTCGGGGTGGAAGGTCTCCAGTTGCCGGCTGTACAGGTGGGATTGATCCCGAAAGGCGCTGGCCCCCGGGCTGTTCTGAATCCGGATCATCTGCAGGACGACCGCAGCACCCATGAAGGCCAGCAACACCGCGATCAAGACCGAGCGCCACGCGTACTGCTGCCTCATCGGATCCCCCACCCCGGATCGACCGGCCTCTCAAGCGCCTGCCCGATCCATTCGAACAGTGATTCGGTGTACTCCGGGGGCATGCTGGCGGCGCTGGGCTTGGCTGAGCCCGCCCGCGCCAGGATCAGCGGCTCCGGATCCGAGTAGCCCGGCACCGGCAGGTACTGCAAGTCAGCCTGATCGACCGGCTCATAACCCAGTGCCCGGGCGCGTGCCTCCATGGAGGCCGACGACGTCGACTCGGCCAGCCTGGATTGCAGATCGGCATTGACCAGCTCCGTGGCCACGATGCTGCTCCCCAGGGCCTGGATCTGCCGGCCGGCAATGGCTGCGCGCGAGGTCACGTCCAGGTACAGGGCGGCCGTCATTCCGAGGCCAGTCACCAGCAGCAGCACCGCGCCGACCCACTGGCGCTGGGCGCGCCACGGTGCCTGGGCGCGCGTGCTGGCACGGAAGAAGTCCTGAAGAGCGCGGCTGGCCTGGGGCAGGTTCATGTCACATCGGTGTCGTCAGATCTTCTCAGCCACTCTCAGCCGCGCGCTGCGCGCCCGGGGATTTCGGGACACCTCCGCGGCGGCCGGTGTGATCGGCTTGCGGTTGATTTCCCTGAGACTGGCCGGCCTCTCAACCTCGTGCTCCTTCATATATGGTGGATTGATCCGGTCGGTGCTCTCCCGCCGGAAGAAGCGCTTCACCGTGCGGTCTTCCAGGGAGTGGAAGCTGATGACTGCCAGGCGGCCTCCCGGGCTCAGGGTTTGCAGCGCCCGGGGAAGCGCACGCTCCAGGCAGTCCAGTTCCTGGTTGACGGCGATGCGCACCGCCTGGAACGTACGCGTGGCAGGGTGCACGCGCTGCCGTTCGCGGTAGGCCCGCTTTGCCAGGTCCGCCAGTTGGGTGGTGGTGCGCACGGGGCGGGCCTCAACGATCAGGCGGGCGATCCTCCGGGCGTGCGGCTCTTCTCCGAACTCGAAAAGGATCTGCACCAGTTCCGCCTCCGGGGCGGTGTTCAGCAGCTCCGCCGCGGTCATGCCGGTCTCCGGGTTGAAGCGCATGTCCAGCGGCGCCTCATGCTGGAAGGAGAAGCCGCGCGCCGCCGTATCGAGCTGCATGGAGGACAATCCCAGGTCGAGCACGATCCCGTCCACTGTCTGCCAGCCGCAGGCCCGCACCGCCTCCGGGATGCCGTCATAGGACGCGTGAGCCAGGGTGACCCGCTCGCCCCAGGCTGCCAGGGCATCCTTTGCACGTGCCAGGGCTTGCGGGTCGACGTCCAGGCCCAGGAGCTGGCCGCCCGGCGCGCAGGCTTCCAGGATGGCCCGGGCATGTCCGCCCGCGCCCAGCGTGCCATCCACGTACCTGCCGGAACTGTGAGGGCGCAGCGCGTGTATAATTTCCTGGAGAAGCACGGGTTCGTGCGGCTGGGCAGCCATGACGTCTGCTTCATCGCGGTTGATCAGCCGGCCGGCTTGCTGCCAAGATTCAATGTCGCGAACCGCTGGTAGTTCGCCTGCGTATCCTGCATCTGCTTCATCTGTTCCGTCCAGGCGGCTGGATTCCAGACTTCAAAGTAGTCTCCCTGCCCAGCCACAATCGCCTCGCCGTCGAGCCCGGCGAACTCGCGCAGTTTTTGCGGCACTAGCATGCGGCCGGCCTTGTCCACTTCAATGGCGTAGGCATTTGAAAGAATCACGCGCCGCAGCAGGCGCGCGTTGGGATCCGCCATATTCATGGCGCTCAGGTCGGCCATCGTCTGGGCAAAGGAAGGGGAGGTCATCACCACCAGGCACTGATCCAGGCCCTGGGTGATGTAGGCGCCGCCGTCCAGCAGTTCCCGGAAGCGCGCCGGGATGGTCAGGCGGCCCTTTTCGTCCAGTGCGTGCTGGTACTGACCTAAGAACATATGTGCTACTATGACAGTTAATCGCAGAACGCCGGGTGGTCCGGCGTCCTTCCACTTCTCTCCACTTCCTCCCACATTCTACACGAATTGCCCCTGCAGTACAAGAGTTGCAAGGGGCGAATTTCCCATTCGAGGCAGTTTGGCCCATTGATCATGGCCACTTTTTCCCCTTTTCTGCCCTTGGAATCCCCGCGTTGGCGCGATTATGCCTTGCTCGACACCGGAGGCGGCCTCAAACTCGAGCGCTACGGAACGTACACGACCATCCGCCCGGAAGCCCAGGCCCTGTGGAGTCCGGCCCTGCCGCCTTCTGAGTGGGCCCGCCCGCACGCCGTTTTTCGCCCCAGCGGGGAAGAAAGCGGCGGGCACTGGGAGGTCAAGCGCCAGATGGCTGAGCAGTGGGAGATGAGCTACGGCCTGCCACTGGCGAAGGGTGGGGCGACTTCCGAACGGACGCTCAATTTCATCGCCATGACCACGCCGGGGCGCCATCTGGGCCTCTTTCCGGAGGCCGCCGCCAACTGGGACTTCATCGCGCAGGCGGTCGGCGGGCGGGGGGTGGCTGCCCGGGTGCTGAACCTCTTCGGCTACACCGGCCTCGCCTCACTGGCGGCCGCGGCCGCGGGCGCGGCCGTGACTCACGTGGATGCCTCCCGCAAATCAGTCAACTGGGCGCGGCAGAACCAGGCGCTTTCCTCGCTGCAGGACGCGCCGATCCGCTGGATCGTCGACGACGCGCTCAAGTTCGTGCTGCGGGAGGCGCGGCGCAAGGCGCACTACGACGGCATCATCCTGGAGCCGCCCAAGTTCGGCCGGGGGCCCAAGGGCGAGGTGTGGGACGTCTACCGGTCGCTGCCCCGGCTGATGCAGGCTTGCCGGGAGGTACTCAGCGAGAGGCCGCTCTTCCTTATATTCACCCTGTACGCCGTGCCCGCTTCGGCGATCCATCTGCAGCAAATGTTGGCCGAGCTGCTGCCAGGCCAGGCCGCCACCCTGGAGGGGGGAGAACTGGTGACGCGGGAGCAGAGCGCCGGGCGCCTGCTGTCACACGCGGTCTTCGCCCGCTGGCACTCTGGCTGAGCCCCAGCCTTCCATCTATCTGGCAGACTGCCGCATGGGCGTTGCGCTCCGCGCAGGGCGCGGGCGACTGGATGCGCCTCAGATGCGTTCGAAGCTGCGCGCCTCAATCCCCGCCGCGGGGGAGTCCTCGCGCGCCCTGGCCCGCGCGGTCGGGGTCATCAGCTTCTTGAGCAGGTCATACCAGAAGGAAGACCCTTGTGACACGGCCCAGGCGGTGATCGCCAGACCTGCCAGCTTCATCAGTGCCTCGGCGACCCAGTCTGCGCTCCAGGTCCCTGCCGGCGGCAGAAGCGCTTTCCACCACTCCGGCTGGAACGCAAGCGTGCCCAGGTCCGTGAGCAGCGTCTGGCCCGCCGTCGCTGCCTGCGGCTGCCCCGCAACGCTCGCCACCTGCTCCGGGCCGCGGCTGTGCAGACCGGCATTCGTCCAGAGCTGCTGCGCCAGCTGGATCGTATCCGTTCCCAGGAGCGCGGTCACCAGGGTCGACGCCAGGATCACGAAGCTGCGCGCCTGGGCCCGAAACAGCTGCGCCGCCTGTTCCAGCATTCCGGAAAAATAGGCGCGCATCCGGCTGCGCAGGTCATTGATGCTTATGACGCCCTGGCTGATCCATCCCAACAGCGCCTGCTTGCCCTCGGATTCGGGAAGCCGGTCAATCAGGCGCGTCAGCTCCTCCGCCCGCAGGTCACTCTGGGACGCCAGGCCGGCGAGATCGAAGAAGCCGTCCACCAGCGATTCGACCGGGATGCGATCGATCTTCTTCGCCTCGGTCCTGGCTCCGAGCACGTTCCACCAGCGCGCGAAGCGAATGGGTTCCATAGCCCGGATCTGCGGCAGGCTGGTCAGGGCGGCCACCAGGTCGCCGACCATGATCTCCAGGTAGTGCTCCAGCGCCTTGCCGCGCGCCTCCAGCGAATCCATGACCATCTGCGTGATCAGCGAGACGAAGGCGCCCAGGATGTAATAGATCAGGCACAGCCCAAGGGCCACCTCAAGCATCTGGGGAAACGGCATGGCGAACTCCCTTCG
>DATIPW010000335.1:0-2788 GCA_035471605.1 Anaerolineales bacterium
CCGGTCGTGATCGCCGTTGTTGATCATTTGCCGGAGCACAACACGGGCGCAGTGATAAAGGATGTTACCGAGTTCATCTTCGATGATGCCGCCATCGTCGCCTGCCTGCTGCAGCAGTGGGGCGTGCCTTCTGCCATCATCGGGACCTCGGTCGGCGACGATGCGCGCGGTCACCGCCTCGCCGACCAGCTGCAGGATTGGGGGGTCCAGGCGGACGTGCGTTTCACCCGGGAATACAAGACGCCCATCGAGGTGGACGTGTCGGATAGCGGCGGCGCGCGCACATATTTCTGGCAGCGCTCACCGCAGATCCTTTCCACCCTCGACACAGCGGACCTCTCGCCCCTTCGCGGCTCACGCATCCTGTACGTCGACTGGTACGACGGAGATCACATCCTGCGCGCCATGGATGAGGCGGCGCGTCTTGGGCTCCCCGTCTTCCTGAATTTTGAACACGGTCATGTTGACCCTGACCTTTTGGAAAAATATGGCACCCGCGCCACCATCTGCCAGGCTGTCACCGACGCCGCGCAGCGTGGCCAGGAGCCTCCTCTGGAGGTCGCCCGCAAGCTGCTTCGGACCGGTGTCCGCACGGCGCTCGTCACGCTGGCCGGCGAGGGCTGCCTCGCCCTTCAGGGAGAGCAAGCCTTGCGTGTCCACGCGCCCAAGGTTCGCCCGGTCGATGGCTGCGGGGCGGGGGCCACGTTCACAGCCGGCTACCTCTACGGTTGGTTGAACGGCTGGACTTTTCGCGATTCGGTGTCCTTCGCCACCGCCGCCGCCTCGCTCAAAGTCTCCCGCCCGGGCCTGGAGATGTTCCCGGTCGAAGTCATCTCCGCCACTGCCGCGCAGCTCAGGGTCGAACTGCTGCAGGCCGCCAAGACCGACCCGGCATAGGATTCAGCCTGTGACCGCCTTCGCTGCCCTCCTGTCACCAGAACAAGCCGATCAGGTGCACGCTGCCTCGCTCGAGATCCTCGAGCAAGTCGGACTTCTTGTCCGCCATCCAAAGGCCCGCCAGGTGATGGAAAAACATGGTTGCCGCGTGGATGGCGAGACGCAGGTGGTCAAGTTCCCGCGCGCCGTGGTCGAGCAATTCCGCACGACAATCCCTCCGACATTCACCTTCATGGGTCGCGATCCGCAGTACGATCGCACCATTCCCAGGGATGGCCCGCTGATCGTCACCGGGAGTTCGGCGCCCGATATCATAGATCCAGTAACCGGCGCCGAAAGACGCTCCCGCTCCGACGACATTGCCCGCATCGCGCATCTCATCAATGAGCTGCCTGGGTACGATGTCTTCTCCGTATCAACCCTGGCCGACGATGCCGCGCCCGGACAGTTCTCGGTGTCCCGCCTCTACCCGGCTCTGAAGCACTGCCTCAAGCCGGTGCGCATCACCAGCCGGGATCTCGAAGATGCCGCCGCCATCCTGAAATTGGGCGGCCTGGTTGCCGGCGGCGACCCCGCCTACCGCGCTCATCCCTTCATCACTCATCATTTCTGCCCGGTGGTTTCGCCGCTGACCATGGACATGTCCTCCACGGAAATGCTCATGTTCTTCGTTGAGGGCGGGTGGCCGGTCTATCCGAGCATCGTTCCGAACGCCGGCCTCACGTCTCCCATGACCATGGCCGGCACCCTGGCGCAGGGGAATGCGGAATTCCTGGCGGCCGCCGTCTTGATGCAGATGGTGCGCCCCCAGACCCCGCTTATCTATGCCACGTTGCCCACGGTTGCTGACATGCGCACCGGGGCCTATGCTTCCGGCGGCATCGAGTGCGGCATGTTGCACATGGCCTTCGCCCAGATGGCGCATTTCTACAACGTGCCCTGCGGAGGCTACATCGGGCTCACCAACGCCAAGCTCAACGATGCCCAGTCCGGCTACGAAACCGGCATGTCGGTGGTCGCCGGTCTGCTGGCGGGTGTCGACATGCTCAACATGGGCGGGTTGCTGGATGCCCTGAAGGTCTTCGATTTTGCCAAGGCCGTCATCGACGACGAGATCGCCCTCATGCTCAAGAGGCTCAAGCGTGGCTTCGAGTTCAGCGAGGCGAACCTGGCCCTCGACGTGATCAGGGAGATCGGTCCCGGCGGCTCGTTCATGATCCATCCCCAGACCATCAAACGCATGAAGACCACCGCCCTCATGACCACCCTCGCTGACCGCAATGCTCGGGCCCAGTGGGAGGGCAAGGGTGCCCTGGATACCCACGCCCGCGCCATGCAGCGCGTGCGCCAGATCCTGGCCCATGCCAGCCCAGCCATCTTCCCGGCGGAGGTTGAACACCGCATCCGGGCAGAATTTAAGGATCTGCCCGCCGCGGATCTGCGCATGCCGGAAGGGTGGTAACATGCGTCCCAACCCACACAAGGATGCTCGATGAACCTGTTCTTCGCCTCCGATGTTCACGGCTCTGAGATCTGTTGGAAGAAGTTCATCAACGCCGGCAAGTTCTATGAAGCCAAGACCCTCATTTTGGGCGGCGACATGACCGGCAAGGCTATCGTTCCCATCATCGCCCAGGGCGGTGGCAAGCACAAAGTCACGCTGCTCGATCAGGAGACCATTCTGGAGTCGCAGGAAGAGGTGGACCGGATGGTCGCCACCATCCGCGACCGCGGCTACTACCCGCTCGTAACCGATCCGGATGAGGTGCAGGCCATTTCGGGGACCCCTGGCCGTTCCGACGAGCTCTTTCTCAGAGAGGCCCTCGCCACCATGCGCCGTTGGATGGAATATGCCGATGCCAGGCTTGAAGGGAGCGGCATGCGCTGCTTC
>DATIPW010000336.1:0-4774 GCA_035471605.1 Anaerolineales bacterium
GAAGCGCCCCTTGTCCTCGCCCAATTGGATGCGCACCCGCTCCCCCGGCACGCCAAAGGGCACAAACACGGCGCGCCCGTCCTCCAGTCGGCCCAGGGCTGCACCGCCGTAGGCAAAGGCGGTTAGTGTCAGATCCTCTTCCCCGTCAGGCAAGCGGTCTCCTCAGTCCATGCAGCGCGCGGCCGGCGCCCATCACGGGGCACGGCCGCGCGCTGCGGTGCCGATCGGCAACCGGTGGGCCCAGGGGCGCGCCGCGGTCGCGGCGCCCGGCCTCATTGATAGAACAGGGAGAGCACCACCAGCACCACCACAAAGCCGCCGGCCAGCAGCCCGATCCGCCGTAGATCGCGCTTGACGTGCGCGTAGTCCGGATTGAACTCCGCGGCACGCGGCGTCTGCATGAAGGCCGCCGTCTTGCTTACCTGCCGTCTGTTCCTGCGTGACATGATCGTCTCCTAGTTCTGCAATCGCGCGAAGACCACGATGCGCTGTGAATCCACCAGATAGGGGTAGCACGAGATCAGTGTCAGCATCGGTGTGCTGGTGGAGGCCATGACTTCAACAGCGGTCGGCTCCACGATCTGTGTGCGGTCCACGATGTACTGAAACTCCTGTTGCTCCGTATGCAGGCGCACCACGTCGCCCGGTTGAAGCCGATCCAGATGACGGAATAGTTCGCCGTACACGTCGTTGTGCGCAGAGAGCACCACATTCCCGTTGCCGCCCGGATTGGGCGAACCGATGTGCTGCGCCACGCCTTTCTTCAGCTGCTCCCAACCGTCTCCTTGGACAACGGGCGCATCCACCTCGATCGCCGGGATCTCGATGCGCACTGCCTGCTCAGTGCTGGCCGTTGGCACCGGAAGGTTGGCCAGCGACTCCGCCAGGGGTCGCAGGTGCTCGGGGATCTCTGCCTCGTTCGGGCCCGTGTTGCCTTGCGCGTCCGGTGCCGTGTGTCCCGCCGGCAAGACCACCGACGCCACCTGCGGCGTGGGTTCCGTCGGAGCCGGTTTCAGCGTCACAGCCACTTCCCGATTCAGATCTCGCAGCATGGACAGTCCGCTCAGCAGCACTCCGATCAGCCCTGCCACCGCCAGCAGTTCCACGGCCAGCAACATGCCGTCCAGCGCCCGGCGCGGTCTTCTGGCCCGCGGCGTGCTTTGCTCGCTGTCAACCTCCGAGTCCGGCATTCGCGCTGTTGTGGCCGGCCCAGGCGCCCGCCCACTCGTGACGCGCCCCGTGCGTCCAAAATTCGCCAGACGTTCGCTGCGCCGGACGCGAACCTTGTCGAATAGCAGGCGCCTCAATTCTTCGAGGGAAAGGTCCTCCGGGGACTTGCGTCTGGGCATCGCACGGGCGATTATACCGCCCGCTGCCGGCACGCCTTCCCACCCCGCCCTGGCACGCGTGAATGTGCCCGCTTGGTCCCTCCTGGTGACGGGGCTGCCGCGCCGTCTCGGTATAATGCGCTGATGCCCGAGTTCCGCTTCTTTCATCCCACCGAGGTTCGCTACGGCGACTTGGATCCGCAGGGGCATGTGAACCATGCCCGGATCCTGACCTACTTCGAGCAGGCGCGCCTGCGCTACTGGCTCGAGCTGGGTCTGTTCCCGGTCGATCAGTCCTGGACCGAGCTCGGCGTCATCATCGCAGATGTTCACATCCGCTATGAATTACCGGTGCGCTGGGGCACCCCGCTCAAAGTCGGCGTGTTGACGAAGATTATCGGAAACAAGTCATTTACGATGGAAGAGTGCCTTGCGGAGGCAGCGGGGGAGCGCGTCTTCGCCCGCGCGCAGGTCGTTCTGGTGGCGTATGACTATGTCAAGGGTTGCTCCCTGCGCGTGCCGGACGCCTGGCGCGATCGGCTCCAGGCCCATGAAGGTCGTCCACTCACTTGATTGCCACAGTCAATTGACTCTCCCCGCTCGAAGGGCAGCACCTTGTACCTTGACGCCAACCTGCCGCAAGTCTCGCTGAAGGACGTGCCCGGCATCGCCACGTGGGCCGAAGACTTGGGTTTTGACGCCCTCTGGACCTCCGAAACCCGCCACGATCCGTTTCTCCCTTGCACGCTGATCGCCGAGCACACCTCGCGCCTGCGCTTTGGGACCGCAATTGCCGTCTCGTTTGCCCGTTCTCCGGCCAATCTTGCCTACCTGGCCTGGGACCTCGCCGCCCAGTCGCACGGACGGTTCATCCTGGGTTTGGGCACGCAGGTTCGTGCCCACATAGAGCGTCGCTTCGGCATGCCCTGGCCCGAATCGGTGACTCACAAGCTTGGCGAGCAGATCCGCGCCATTCATGCCCTCTGGGATTGCTGGCAGCAGGGCACCAAACTCAACTTTCGCGGCCAGTATCACCGTCTGACGCTGATGTCACCCTTCTTCAATCCCGGCCCGATTGCGGAGCCTAATGTGCCGATCTACATCGCCGGCGTGAACGCCGGCCTGGCCCGCCTGGCCGGCGAGCTCTGTGAAGGGTTTGTCGTGCATCCTTTCCACAGCCCGCGCTACCTCCGGGAGGTCATCCTTCCGGCACTCGCGCAGGGCGCCGCCAAGGCTGGCCGAGAGCGTGACCAGATTGCCGTCTCGGTGACCGCCTTTGTCGCTGCCTCTCGCAGCGCACACGAGCACGCACGCGCCCAGATCGCGTTCTATGCCTCCACCCCGTCCTACCGGCCCGTCATGGCCTTGCACGGTTGGGGACATGTGGCCGAACAGCTCTCAGCCCATGCCGCCCGCGGCGAATGGGATCGCCTGCCGGGACTGATCACCGACGACATGCTGGAGCAGTTCTGCCTCGTTTCCGACGCAGCAGAGCTGGCGGATTCGCTCCAGGCGCGGTATCGCGGTTTGGCCGCGCGGCTCTCCGTGTATGAACCTGTGGTTCCAGGTGAACGGGACGATTTCTGGCGGGGGTTGACACAGGCTTTTGGATAGTCGACGCTCGTCAAGGTAGACAAGGAACTCCCCAATGGATTTTTCGGAATACCAGCAGAAGGCACGCCACACCGCCGCCTATCCCGTCATCGGCCAAGCGGTCATCTATCCCACCTTGGGCCTTGCAAACGAGGCCGGCGAGGTTGCCGGCAAGATCAAAAAGATATTCCGGGACAAGGCCGGTGCCATCACGGAGCCGGATCGGGTTGCCTTGGGCGCCGAACTCGGCGACGTCTTGTGGTATCTGGCACAGGTTGCCACGGAGCTGGGCCTTTCGTTGGAAGAAATCGCCATCCACAACATCGCCAAGCTGCAGGATCGGCTCGCGCGCGGCACGATTCGCGGCGATGGAGATGACCGTTGAGCGCCGGCGCCCCAACGCGCCGCCGCGCACATCGCGTTTGCACGCGGACTTGGGACACATAGATACCGCGCGGGGGAATTTCTAATCTTTCTCCTACGGGAACACATGCGGCTTTTTGGTAGAATCTTGACCGGCCCAATCGGAATATCGTGGGTCGAGGAGTGAGGGACAGTATGGCTGGAATGGAACGCTTCACCCAACGGGCCAGACGCGTGCTGAGTTTGGCGCACCAGGAAGCTGAGAGGGGCCAGCAAGCCAACATCGGTACGGAGCACTTGCTCCTGGGCCTCATGGATGAAGAAGGGGGCGTGGCTGGGCGCGTGCTGCGTGAGCTTGGATTGGAGGCCGCCCGCGTCCGCGAGATCATCCAGCGCGTCGGCTCGGAAAAGCCAGCCGACGTGGTCAAGATCGAACTGGCGCCCGACACCCAGCAGGTCCTCGAGTTTGCGGTGGATGAAGCCCGGCGTCTCGGCCACCACTATATCGGCACCGAGCACATCCTGCTTGGCCTGGTGCGGGTCGATGGCACGGCCATGGAGGTCCTGCGCCGGCTGGGTGTCACAGCCGATCAGATTCGCCGCCAAACCCGCCGCGTTCTTAATGAAACCGCCGTGGCCCCGGCGGCCGCCGGGGCCCAGCAGGCCGCGCGCACGCCCGCCGGCGGCCCGAAGACCCCCCTCGTCGACCAGCTTGCCGCAGACCTGACGACCATGGCTGAGGAGAAGAAGCTCGATCCGGTTGTTGGCCGCCAGATGGAGATCGAGCGTGTCATTCAGATCTTGGCGCGGCGCACCAAGAACAACCCCGCCCTGATCGGCGAGCCTGGAGTGGGCAAGACCGCCATTGTCGAGGGGTTGGCCCAGCGTATCGTGGAAGGCGACGTCCCGGCGCCCCTGATGAACAAGCGCGTTCTCCAGCTGGATGTGGGATCGCTGGTGGCGGGCACCATGTATCGCGGCCAGTTCGAAGAGCGTCTCAAGCGGGTCATCGACGAGTTGAAGCAGTCCGGTGCTATTCTGTTCATCGATGAGGTCCACATGCTGGTCGGCGCTGGCGCGGCCGGATCCTCCGTGGACGCCGCAAACATTCTCAAGCCCGCCCTCTCGCGCGGGGAGCTGCAGGTCATCGGCGCCACCACCCTGGATGAGTATCGCAAGCACATCGAATCCGACGCGGCGCTCGAGCGTCGCTTCCAGCCGGTGCAGGTCGAAGAGCCCTCCGAGGCGCAGACCATCGAGATCCTCAGGGGCGTGCGCTCGGCCTACGAGGAGCATCATCATCTCGTCATCTCCGATGAAGCGCTGGAGGCCGCAGCCCACCTCTCCTCCCGCTACGTGACCGAGCGCTTCCTCCCCGACAAAGCCATTGATCTGATCGATGAATCAGCCTCGCGCGTGCGCATGTACAAGAGCCCTGCCGCGCGGCAGGCCAAGGGTCTGTATGGGGAGCTGCGCCAGGCCCGGCAAAA
>DATIPW010000337.1:0-2254 GCA_035471605.1 Anaerolineales bacterium
CAAGTGAGGCGGCTTCACGAACGCGGCTTTCGCTGGGTCGCTCCCGCATTTCACCTTCCTTCATCCAGATGCGGCCTCCACCTGCACCGCAACAGGCAGCCCGATCCCGGTGACGCGGCATCTCCACCAGAGCGCAGCCTAGCGACTGAATGACCCGCCGCGGAGCATCATAGATGCCGTTGTATCGTCCCAAGTAGCATGGATCGTGATAGGTCACCCTGAAGTCAAGGTGGCGTCGCAGATCGAGCGCTCCGGTTGAAATAAGGTGATCGACCAATTCCGAAACATGCAAGACCGGATGCGTCGGATTCCCATCGAAGCCGTACTCATTCCTTAGTGTGTTGTAGGAATGGGGATCCGACGTGAAGATCCTCTCAAAGGTGCACTTGGCCATCGTCGCCGCATTCTGTTCGACCAGCATCTCGAAAAGACCCTCTTCGCCAGCGCGCCTGGCGTCATTGCCGGCACTTCTTTCGGCATCGTACAAGATTCCGAAGTCCACGCCTGCTTGTTGCAGTACCTCGGCCGTCTTGAGTGTCACATCCGCCAAGGTGGGATTGTAGGATGCATGATCGCCGACGAACCACAGGTACTCCACCGGTTCACGCCGAGCATCTTTGATCGGTTGCGCCAGCGCCTGAGTCCAGCGCGCCCGCATCCGCTCGGCTTGCCCGAAGGAGTTGCCGTACCGGCCTAGGTTGGCCAGTGCATCTTGAAGTTGTGAGTCCAGGCGCCCCTCGACGACGAGTACGCGGCGCATATCGACGATCGCGTCGACGTGCTCGATCAGGACGGGGCATTCCCGAACGCAGGCGCCACATGTGGTGCAGGACCACAGTGCGGTGTCATCCACAATGCCGCCCGGCAGGATAGGCCAGTCAGCGTCTGATTTGGGCGCTGCCCTCGCGCCGGCCGCCAACGCGTCCCGAATGCTCAGCATCACCTCTTTCGGAGATAGCCCCATGCCCGCCGCGTGCGAGGGGCATGCATCCTGGCAACGGCCGCACTCCGCACACGCGCTGCCATCCAGCAGTTGCTTCCAGGTCAGTCCACGCAGTGTTCTGGCGTAGATCGGGATCCCGTCGCCGGCGCTGGGGATTGGCGCCAGCCTGCCGCTCGGCCTGTCGATCTTGGAGAAGAACACGCTGAGCGGTCCAGTGATCGCATGCAGCAGCGTCCCGGCGGGCAACGTTACTAGCACAACGCTCACCAGCGCCAAGTGGGAGGCCCAACCCAGCAAATGCCACCGCTGCAGCGTGTCGGGCGCGGCGCCGGTATTGAGCCACGCGCCGGCAATCAGCCATCCTGCCGGCGAGGCCCACCCCCAGGCGGGTCGCTCCACAGCCAGGCGTAGAGACTCCGTGATCAGGCCTCCGAGAACAATCAGGGTCAGCGCGCCGATTGTCCAGCCGAAAGCCGGTTTCTGTGTCAGACGTGGCGGCCGGAGCACGAACCTCCGGTGCGAAGCGATCCCCGCTCCAACCAGAAACAACACGGCGAAAGCATCCAGGGCAAACTTGTACAGCAGGTATACATTGCCGGTCAGGAACTTGATGATATGCGAATCGATCGTGGCCAATGCTGTTCCAATGAAGAATGCGAAGAAGGACCATGCCAGCGCGACGTGCATCAAGCCGGGATATCTCTGGCCCAGGATGCGGGTCTGTGCCACGGCATACCGGAGGAGCCGCCCGACGCGGATATCAAGCCGGTCCCATCGAACCTCCGGCCGGCCCACTGCCCACCATCGCCGCGCCTGTATGTACAGACGCGTGAGGAGTACCAGCGTCGACGCGCCCATTACGAAATACACCCAGAGCTCCGGTGCCCCCCATGTATTGGGGATTCCCCAAAAGTCAGTTCGCTCAGGCATCTGATCACAGCCCTTGGCGGGTGGGACTACGCCACGGCGGCTTCCTTGAGCCTCTTGGCGAGCATCTCAATGAGATCAAACATGTCCATAGCGACGCCGTACTTGGCGACATCAAATATTGGCGCCGCCGGATCCTGATTTACGGCGATGATCGTCTCGCTGTCCGTAATGGCTTCGACGTGTTCCGGAGCACCGCTAATTCCCAGGGCCAGGTACAGCTTCGGCTTGACGTGTTTACCGGATTTGCCAACCAGCCGGGAAGTGGGTAGCCAGCCCTGGTCCACCACGGGACGCGAAGCTGAGACGGCTCCGCCGAGCGCCTGCGCCAGCTCCTCTGCCAGCGCAATATTGGCCTCGTTCTGAATTGCGCGGCCGACCGAT
>DATIPW010000338.1:0-1990 GCA_035471605.1 Anaerolineales bacterium
GGCCCGGATTCTCCTGATCCTCACAACTACCATGGCGTTGTGCTTCTCGCTGACCAGTGCGCTGGTGGGCTTCAAGGTCATTGCCGAGAACCTCGCCTACCGCGGGCCCGTGCTGACGGGCGCTGACGTTCCGCTGCTGCAAAAGTTGCAGGTCGCGGATTTTGTTGCCACAGACTGGCAGCGATACTCCTCCAGCGATCGGATCCCGGTCGCGTATGATCTCGGCGGAGGCCGTTGGGATTGGGTTACGAGTTTTGGTCGCACGCTTCTTCGGTGGTACCGTGCGCCATACACCATGGGTCGGGCGTTCGACTACACGTTGCTGCGCGGATACGGCCTGAGCAACACGCAGGAAGGAATCCAACGACGATCTTCTGACAAAGCTCGATATCTAGTCACATATGCGTTTCTTCCTGCACCCACGGTACATGGGGCATCAGCGTTGCATCACTATACGATTGGCAGATTGCGCGTCACGATAATTGACCGGTAGACAGACCGCCGCTCGGGGGAGGGTGATCAGCGCAGGTCGGCCGGGCACGTTCGGATGCCCCTGTCCGTGACGAACGTCACCCCGGTTCGGGGCCAAAACGCAATGGTGCCCCGCCGACCATGCGTTAGACTCCCAGACCCTGATGGGGAGTAGCCGCCCGCGTGCGCGGAAGGACGGTCGACATCCCGGACGTAGTCCCGGCCGTTCAAGGAGCAATCCTGTGCGAGACCATCATGCGAAGGCATGGTGGTCTTTTTGGTGATTGGAGGCCGGTTGCAGATAGCCACGATCATGTTGATCGCACTTGGCCTGGCGATGGACGCCCTGGCGGTCTCGCTGGGCATCAGCACTAGCGGCCAGATCGGGACGCGGGGCGGCAAGCTGCGCCTGGCGGCGCACTTCGGCATCTTCCAGGCGGGCATGACCGGTCTGGGTTGGCTCGCCGGCGCCACGATCGTCCGCTTCGTGGAGGGCTGGGATCACTGGATCGCTTTTGTCCTGCTGGCATATGTCGGTATCAACCTGATCCGGTCGGGCTGGTCCGCCGACGGCAAAGCCTTCCCACATGATCCCTCGGCGGGACGCCTCCTCATCATGCTTTCCGTCGCCACCAGCATCGATGCCTTTGCGGTCGGTTTGAGCATCGCCATTCTCAGAATCCCCGTGCTGGTGTCTGCCCTGGTGATCGGTTTCACCACACTTTGCCTCTCCCTGCTGGGCCTCTTCGGAGGCGGCCGCCTCGGCCAGGCATTCGGCAAACGGATGGAGATGGCGGGAGGAGTGGTGCTACTGGCGATCGGCATCCGCGTGGTGGTGACCCATACCCTCGGTTGATGTCTGCCGCGGCGCCACACCGTGCACGGACGGCAAGAAATGAAGACACCGCCGATCGGCGGTGTCTGCTGCCAACATCTTCTCGTGGGTCTATGGCCAAGGCTACTATTGCACGGTCATGGATCCGATCATGCCGGCTTCCAGGTGGCCTTCCGTGCCGCACACGATCTGGTACTCTCCGGGTGCTGAGGGCGCGGTGAAGGTCTCGGTCTTGGATTCACCGGGCTCAGCCTCGACCTCCCAGTAGATATTGGCTTCGTCTTCATCCCCGAACGCTTCGCCTGCGGTCGTGCCCAGGTTCATGATCACGAACTCGTGTTCCACGGCACCGTCGTTCTTGACCGTGATGGTGATCTCCTGGCCCGCGGGCACGGTCCATTGATCCGGAGTGAACTTGAAATCAGTGAAGTCCACTTTGATCGAGGTGCTGGGGCCGGACGCTCCGCCGCAGGCGGAAAGAATCAAGGCGCCGGCCAAGACGCCAACCATAAGAGCTTTCCTGCCAATCATCACTATTCTCCTTAGAAAAAGGTTTGGTGGATGAGTTTCCGGACTATTATTGCACTCTTGCCGGCGCGAATCAAGAGGCAAGGGCAAATCGATCGTTCCCGATACCGATTTTGGCGTGGCCCTCGGGTCGCGGCAAGGCCTGGGCCAGGGGAA
>DATIPW010000339.1:0-7449 GCA_035471605.1 Anaerolineales bacterium
CGAACTCAGCACCGGTCCAGACGAGGGGCTGCCCATTAAAGAAGTAGTCGTCCTCATACAGGCCGAAATCCCGGAAATGAAAGAAGTTTGCACCGCCAACCAGCACCAGCAGCAGGAGCGGCTGCCATACCGCTGAGCGAATCCCCCTGGGCGTCAGGCAGCAGCGCGCCGTCCTGCGGGCAATGTCGACGGCACCGGCACCCCCGCTCCGGGCGTTCAACGGCTGATTCGCTCCTCTGGGCTCCCTGCACCCCTGATGCGCTGTGGGTGGTCTGAAGCCGTCAGCGCATCCGGATGGCGCGCCACGATCGTAACTACTATCAGATTGGCCAATGCCAGCAGTGGCAGGGGAACAGGAGACCACTCACCCTGGAACAAGTATGGCATGTATGCGAAGAACTCCACCAGAGCGGCTACCCATGGAAGGTAGAACTGTTTGCGAAAATAGAACGCGTAGACGATCGCCAGCATGTTGCCCACGTAGAAATAGCGCTCGTGCATGGCCGGCAGGACAAAAGGCATCCCCAGCAGGCAAAGTGTCGAAGCAGCGATGATCTGCTTTCTTCGTAGCTCACCATGTGCCGACGATAGCACGAGTACAAATAGCAGTGCAACGCTGCCCGCAAAAAACAGACCCGCCACATGAAACAGGGGCTGCAGATCCGATCTGGCCGGCAACCAGGCATACAGGCTTGGGGCATTCAGTGTCAGCATCGCGTATTGCGTGATCCCACGCGGATAGATCCCCAGCGCGCTGCGAAGCCCGCGTCCTGCCAAGGCAACCGGCAACACGGCCGATGCAAGCAACAGCGGAATCGGGAGAAAGTGCTTCCAGGACAGGTGCCCTCGCAGCCACAGGACCCCCAACAGCGGCAGGAAGAAAGCGGCTTGTGGCTTGAAAGCCAGCCCCGCAGCGAAGAATACCGTCGCCATCCAGGGTCGGCGTCGCAACAACGCGAGCACACAGGCCAGCAAAGCTGCCGCCAGCAAGCTGTCACACTGCCCCCAGAACGCGCTATTGAGAACTACCGGTGGAGACAGGAGAACGAACACATACGCCAGGAACCGCAGCTTCGCATCGTGCGTACGCAGGGCGACTAGCCGCTGCACTAGAATCGCGCAAATGAAGTCTCCCAGGATCGATGGGATCTTGACCCCAAGCAGCCCCGGCAGTCCCGGGAACAATCGTGTAACCACCAGGAGCAGGTAGATGTAGGGGGGGTTGTAGTCATAAAAATCGCGGCCCAGCGCCGCAAGACCATCGTACTGCAGCCTGCGATACCAGTCGTTGAGAACGAAGACAAAATCACCGGATCGAAACTCGAGCAAGGCCGCGCGCATCCCCAACGCCAGGCCCGTTGCCAGCGCATACAGAAGCGCCATCAACCAACGATTTGCCCGCAGGCTGTTCATCGCCGATCGGCTGCTCAACGTTGATCTCCTTGCACCGGTCATGATGTGGAATCCTCCATCCGTCCTGGCCACGCCATTACAGCCCGGAACACCGAGCGCCTGCTCGCCGAAACTCCGATCGCACCATCCGCGCCGGGTTGCCGCCTCGCCCGTTCATCGGCCGCACCCGTGGCGACGAACACTCGAAGAGTGACAAGCTGATACCTTGCCCGAGCAACACACCGATTCTTCGACGCATCGTTTTGGTCGGTCAGACGTCCCTGAAACGGAAAGCGCAATAAGTAATTCATCCGCCAGCTGGAGAGGCTCGCTAGGGCCCGGCGCCTGGCACATATACGTCGTAGTTGACAAAGTGCCGTTTCGCGTATTCTTTAACGGGTAACGGCGGTGTCTCATCCTTGGGAAGAACATACACGATTGGGGCGGCCCCGGGGCAATTGCGGGTGCCCATTGTGTAGCGTCCAAGCGAATCCACCTGGTGCAAGACGAACGGCAGGATCTGGGGCCTTAACGTATCGAAATCATCCCCATTGGCTGCCTCGGAGTAGAGAACGTACATATACATTGCCCGGCCGCCTCCCACGCAGATCTGACCGGTAGTTGCCTCTCTGGCAACCCGCAGCGCCGGCAAGATTCCCTCGTAGAAAACCCTGCTCGCAAGCTTCCGATACGCAGCCCCGTGATATTCGAAAGTGAAGCCCATGAAAGCCGCCAGCAGCGCCGCAACCGACACAGGAAGAAGCACAGGTGTGCGGCCTGCCAGCCATCGTAGAGATAGCGCCGTACACAGGATGACTGGAATCCAGACTATGCTGAATCGATTGATGTTCGTGGGTTGGAGGATCGCCGCGGGAATCGCAGCAGCCAGCCACGCAAGAATCAGGCCCATCTCGTAGGCTCTCTCGCGACGTTTGACCCATCTGCCCGCCACGATGACTCCGCCCAGCGTACCGGCCAGTCCCAGCCTGTAGATGATCCCGTAGTGCTTCACGCTGTTCCATGCCAGACCGTCCGTCTCTGTCCAGAGCAGTGTGCTGGCGATCCGCACATTGTCCGCTGCCATGCGGATGACATCGCCCGAGCCCAGCAGAGTCATGGAAATGTAACGCGCCCTGGCGGGAAGGGATGGCATGGTTATGGGACCCCACTGGATGGTCTCTAAACCTCGCAGGTTGACGAGAACAGAAACGGCAATGGGAGTGGCGATCAAGGCGAGACCCACCATTCCGACTAGGACATGTCGTGTCGCGATCACCTTGACTCGGTGGTTGATCGCCAGGAAGAAAGCAAGAAACAAGGGTACCACCACGTACGAGGTAGGATACGAATAGAGGGCAAAGCCGAGGAGGCAGCACGCTGCCCAGAACCAGCGCACATCGCGCTTGGTCTTCAGCATGCAGACCATCGCGATCAGGAAAACGAAGGGCAGGATGTTGCCTTCGAGTGCCCACCGCGAGGCCAGGATGTGCCACGGGCTGATGGCCAGCAGGAACATACACCACCGTCCATATGCCCGGTCCCATACGAGTCTGCCCAGCAGGTATGCGCCCGGAAGAGCCAGCAGGCCGGCCAGTATCATGGGAAACCGTATCACCATGGGACTGAGATGGCCAACTGCCGCAATGACCGGAATCAACAGGTAGAAGTAGAGACTACTTGTGCCCTCCCCCCACGTTACGAGGTGTGCGGGATAGGAATTGCCGAAGCGATCCTCTCCATACTTGAAGAGGCTGTAGGCGTCCACGCCGATTGATGCTTCGTCTTGATTAAGTCCCGGGGGAAGCTGCCGTATCGCCCAGAGGCGCGCCGCGATACCGAGCACCAATATGGCCCAGAACAGCAACCTCGAAAGCTGTAATCGCGCCGTTAGCCGTCCAAGCTGAGCCGCAGCCGAGGCTTCGTCGGAACGGGGCAAGGTGGAATCCACGCGGCCTTCACCCATCTGGCTGTGCGGGCCTGGCCCTACGGCCGGTAGGACTTCACGAACTCCTCGTAGACATACGGGCACAGGTCATTGTGGTACTGGGCCTCCTGCAGATCATAGAACTGCTCGGGATAGCCCATGCGCGCGTTGCATTCGGGCGTGCTGTAGTGATCCCCGTCGCCTCCCGGCGAGAAGGGATGCATCAGCTGGTGGATGATCGTGCTGGCGGCGAAATACGCCGGCGTGGAGGCGTACAAGTGCGGCAGCGAATCGGAACAGATGGAGTAGCCATTGTGCTCCAGGCACGCCGTTCCGGGCTGGTTGCGGCACTCGCCGCCCAGTGATGTGCCGCTTTGCACGGTGTCAGCATCCCCGTATCCGCAAGGCGCATACTTGTGGCTGAAGTGCACCACCGCCACGTAGATCTGACCCTCGCCCGTGACCGGCGAGACAAACCCGTTCCGGTACCCCGCCGGCCCGGGAAGCGCATAACTGTAGCCGCCCGAGACCCTGGCTTGCCCGCCGTCGCCGTAGGAGAAGATCACCAGGCCGTTGGGCAGCGCATCGGGGTGCGAGCTCACATACCGGCCTGCCAGGTCGTTGACCGGGCCGCCCGCATCGTCCTCAACGAAATCGATCGTCACCAGATTGATGGAGGTGAGCTGCTGCAGGAATCGGCCTGCCTCGTCCATGACCTGCTCGGCTTGCGGCCGCGAGACCGGCTCGGACTGCTGATCCACGATCACCGCCACCGTGAACGCGCCCGCTTGCTGGCCGGCGTTGGGTGCCGGCGTGGCTCCGGGCGGCGGCATTTCCTGAATTGACGTGGGGGTGAACGCGAACAGCGATTCGGGGCCTGGCTCAGTTGGCGTGGTCGAGGGTGTGATGGCGCAGGCCAGGGTGCTCACCGCCAGCGCGCCCGCTGCCAGCCACCCGCCTGCGCCGCGACTATTAAGCATGGGCCCATCCCCTTCCTGCAGCCTGACGGCTGCGTTTCGGTCAGGCCGTTGCGTCCTGCACCGCGCGTGAGATCTTGCGGCCCTCGGGCCGGGCCTCCACCCGCCGCAACATCTCCTCCAGCGGAATCTCGGACAGCGAGCGCAGCACCAGATCCGCCTCCAGTCGCAGGAGTCTCGTCACCGGATTCGGCACCACCACAGCCCGCAAACCGGCTGAACGGGCGGCCTGAATGCCATTGGGAGAGTCCTCCAGCGCCAGGACCTCTCGCGGCCCCAGCTGTAGCGTCGCCAGCGCCTTCAGATAGATATCCGGATGCGGTTTGGTACGTCCCGGCCCCACGTCGTCGCCCGTGGTGATTCTCTCAAAATAGCCTCGCAGTCCCAGCCGCATCAGGTGCGGCTCCACCCAGTCGCGTTCAGAGCTGGAGGCGACCGCGCAACGCAGGCTCATCCGCCGTGCCGCCTCAAGCACTTCCCGCACTCCCTCCATCACCGGGGCGGCCAGGATCAGCGCGTCGCTCTGTTCCCGGTGACGCCGGCGCAGGGCGCCCGCGTCCAGCGCGCCGGGCAGGAGTGCCTGCAGCGCCGTCGCCGGATCAAAATTCGAATTGCCCCAGCCGCCGATCGTCTGCGACCAGTACTCCACGGGGTATGGCTGGCCGTGCTCGGCGTAGAGCGCCTTCCATACCTCCACGTCGGGAGTCTCGGTGTCCAGGATCAGGCCATCGAAGTCGAAGATCAGGGCGCGGATTGCCATGGCCCGCCGAGTATATCATCCCGCCCGCGCCGGCAGTCCGCGCCTCCCGGCGGGAATGTTCCGGGGGAAAAGTACCCATCTGGGGGCACCAAACATGGTTGACCGTGCCGGTGCCTGTGCTATCGTAGTCACGGGAGAACAGCCGCCATGACCAACTTGAATATCGGCAAGGGAGTCTACCTGTGCAAGCCGGCGACCATCGAGCGCGGCGACCCGCAGGCCATAGTGACCCGCCTCAAGCTGGCCGGAGTGCAAACGGCCGTGCTCAAGATCTGCGACGGCTTCCGGGTGCTGGGCGACTTGGAGCCCCTGATCCAGAGCCTTCGCGATCAGGGCGTTCGCGTGGGTGCCTGGGGATACTCGTATCTGAATCGGGCACCCCTGAAGGAGGCGCGCGCCGTGGCCGAGGCCTTCCGTCGCTATGCGCCGGACTTCTACCTGATGCACGTGGAGAAGGAGGCCGAGCGCAATTTCGATGGAGCGCGCCTGTTCCTGAACGAGCTGCGCCCGGCCGCAGCCGGCATGCCGCTCGGGCTGAGCACGTTCTCGAATGCCAGGCTGAATCCCCAGTTCCCCTGGCTGGAGTTCCTCAAGGCCGTGGATTTTGTCTGTCCGCAGGTCTACGGGTACGGGGCCGAGCCGGTCGCCCGGCTGATCGAAACCCAGCATGCCTATGCAGAGTTGCCCGGCGGAACCGATGTTCCCATGCCGGTGGTGGCCGGCCAAATGCATGTGTTCAAGGGCCAGCGTCCCACGGCGGCACAGCTCTCCCGGCTTCTCAGCGCGGCCGACGCGGATCCCTTCATCGACGGCGTGATCATGTGGGCCGCCGACGGCACCCAAACCACCGCCGATCTCTGGCAGGCCTTCTGCAACTACGAATGGACTGCCGGCGCGCGCATGCTGCCCCAGCAGCCCCTCGGCTGGATAAAGATCATCGCCGCCGGCGGCTTGTGGGTCCGCTCCTCCCCGGCCGGACGGCGCCTCGGCAACCTGGCGCGTGAGGAGCTCGCCCCCGTGTGGGCCGTCACCGCCACCCAGTGGGGGGCCATCACCAAGGAAGCCGACCAATGGATCTTCCTCGGCGGTCCGTCTTCGGTGGAAACCTCCCTGGAAATCCCCGGTTTGGCGGCGTCTCCCGCATCCGTCTCAGAGCTGTTCCAGGCGCGGGTTGTCCCCAAGCGCGGCCTCAATGTTCGGCAGGGAATGGGCGGTCGCGTCCTGCGCGCCCTCCAGGTCGACTCGCCCGTGCGCGTCTATGAGGATAGCCAGGGTTGGGCGCGCATTCATCCCGCGCAGGACGAATGGGTGCGCGCCGCGTTCCTGCGCCGGGTCACGGCCTGAGCCAGAGCGTCAGCCCACGCGTCCAGAACGGCGGCTGGAGTGCCACGGCGGTGTAGCCGTGTGCCTCGCCATAGTCCGCCAGCGGCTTCTCAAGGCCGCCCATGTCCCCCCGTTCAAAACCCGCATTCGCTGCCTCAAAGCCCACCAGAATGGCTGACGGCGGCTTGGCGTCCAGCAGTAGCGGCAATTCCTCCGGCGATGTCACCCCATATTCCTGTCGGCGCTCAGGCGTCAGCAGCAGCGAGGTCCGCCACGAAAAGGGACCCGTTGCGGTGAACCCGTAGGCATCCAAGCCCACCTCCAAGGGGACCATGGACTGAAGTGCCAGCACTCTCCCGCTCGGCACGTACTCTCGTATTTCCAGGGCCAATTCGTGCATCTGGTAGGGGGGCCACTCGGAGGGCTCAGCCAGGGCGCGCAGTGCTCGCAGCGGATCTTCCAGCTTGAGGCTCAGGGCTGCCGCCGCCAAGACGGCCAGCGCGCCTGCGGCACGCGCCACTGTCTGGTGGCGCGGCGCTCGGATGCTGAAGGCCGCCACAAGTATGAACAGAAAAGGCAGTCCGGCCGCAAGGTAGTGCAGCAGGGCCGGGGTTGGGGCAAAGGCGCTCATCCACAGCACCGCCGCGCATCCGGCCAGACCCAGCCGGGCCAGGTCTGCCTCAGGCTCGCGTCGCACCACTTGCACCAGGCACGCCAGGCCCGTATACAGCAGCACGCCGTACAGGAGCAGGTCGAGCGGCTGCGCCCACATCAGGGACAAGAATCCGCCCAGCTTCGAGGCCAGATCCATCCCGATCTCATGCAGCTGCCGTTCATAGTAGATTGTGTTGAGCCGGATGTACACCAAATTGCCATAGTAGAACTGGCGTGAGGCCGACGCCGCCAGCAGCAGAGCGGGCAGGCTGGCGGCCAGTGCGCCCCCAAGGTAGAGGGCGACCGGGCGTAGGGCGCTGTTGCGCCCCTCCCGCAGACCGTAGATCAACCAGCACACCAGAAGCACTGGCACCAGACTTGCAAAATTGAATCGCGTCAGGCCGGCAGCGGCCAGGAAC
>DATIPW010000340.1:0-6190 GCA_035471605.1 Anaerolineales bacterium
GTGCCCCGTGTGAAGTAGCCGCTGGCGGGATGCCGGTTGCCCGGGAGCGTGCGATAGGGGATGGCATCGTTGTCCTTGTCCAGGTATCTGGCCCAATCGCCGCCAAGGGCCTCCAGATCCTTTTCCCAAAGCACCTTGCCGCGTTGCATCGGACGATCGGGGTACCGGAAGGGCTTGCTGATCCACTGGTTCATGCCAATGTCCAAGTCGCTCAGGACAAAGACCGGCCACTGTAGTTGTTCCGCAATATCCAGGGCCCGCCACCCGAATTCGAAGCACTCGTTGACGTCTCCGGGAAGCAGGATCACCTGTTGGGTATCCCCGTGGCCCATGAAGTTTACGAAGGTCAGATCGCCCTGCGCAGTCCGCGTGGGCAGCCCCGTGGAGGGTCCGATGCGCTGCACATCCCAGACCACCAGGGGGACTTCGGTGTAGTACGCAAGGCCGGCAAACTCCGTCATCAGGCTCAGGCCCGGACCGGAGGTGGAGGTCATGGCTCGCAGGCCGCTCCAGCCCGCGCCGATCGCCATGCCAATGGCTGCCAGTTCATCCTCCGCTTGCAACACGGCATAGGTGTGCTTGCCATCCTCGCGTTTGCGCAACTGAGGCAGGTACTGGTTGAGGGCCTCGGCCAACGAGGAGGCGGGTGTGATCGGGTACCAGGCGGCGAACTGGACCCCGCCGAAGATGGAGCCGATGGCGGCGGCGGTATTGCCATCCGTCATGATCAGCCCGTCAGTCTTGTTCATCGCCTCAACCACGAACGGATCTCGCTTCTCCAGGTTGGCTGCAGCCCATTCGGCGGCCGCCGTGACCGTGTTGAAGTTCATGTCGATCGGTTTCTGTTTGCCCTTAAAGTGGAATTCCAGGGCGGCGCGAATCTGCGCCAGGTCAATGCCCAGCGCTTGGGCCACCACGCCGACATAGACCATGTTTCCCACCAGATCCCGGAAATCCGCGGGGATGCTGGCATCGCCGCGTACGATGCCCTTGACCGGCATCGGATAGGCTGCCACGTCCGGGCGCGTCACCGGCAGCTTGATATCGTCGGCATAGAAGAACGCTCCGCCGGCGGCGACCGAATTCAGGTCTCGGGCAAAGGAAGCCGGATTCATAGCCACGACGATTTCCTGCTGCTCGCGCCGAGCAAGGTAGCCGTCGTTGCTCACCCGGATCGTGTACCACGTGGGTTGCCCTTGAATATTGGATGGAAACAAGTTCTTGCCGGACACTGGAACCCCCATCTTGAAGATCGCTCGCAGCAGGGTGGTATTCGCGGTCGAGCTGCCGGAGCCATTCACTGTGCCCACGGTAATTGAAAAGTCGTTCACGATCCTGTCTGCCATGGTTCTCCTTGAGAGCCCTCTATCGGATAGGCCGCCTACGCGGCCCGCTGAATCAAGAGCTCCACGTGCGCGACCAGCGCTCGCCGCCCGCCCTCGAAATCACCGGAGCAGATGCAATCCACCATGCGGGCGTGATACTCCCAGACCTCGTTCAGATAGGCGATGTCACCGGAGTACCGATTCAAGCCGACTGCTTCGTACGTATCCCAGTAGGCTTCCAACAGTCCGGTCACGAACGGATTCTCCAGCCTGCGGAAGATGAGCAGGTGCAGGGCGCGGTGCTCCTCGTGCGGAACCTGCACGGTGGCTGCCCCAAGTTTTTCGCGGGCGCGCGCGACCAGTGCCTGCAGCGCCTGCTTGTCTTCGTGCGTGAGCTTGCTGGTGGCCTCGTTCCAAAAGCCGAATTCCAGGTGATTGCGAAGATCCGAGAATTGGTCAAAGTGGCTGCCATCCAGTGCCAGCGAGTAGGCGAGGCTCTGGCGCACCGCCGGCGTGAAGGAATAGGCCCGCCGGCGCGTTCCCGTGCGCGGCTTAACGTCCACAAGCCCAAGCGCACGCGCCACCTGCAGCTGCTCGCGCAGCGCCGCCAAGCTAAGGCCCAGCTCGCGGCTCAAGTCACCAAGGGCTGGAATGCCGGTCTCAGCTTCCGGGTGCGCGGCCAAGAAGCGCAGGAACTCCGACATCTCCGGTGAAGTACGCTCCCGAGCCATATAGATTCTATTAATCCGATTAATCCCATTTTACTGTTGTTAAGCACAGAAGTCAAGATTTGGCAAGCGCTCCGTGCCGGAATGTTGATCCGTGAGCCGGGTGGAGTGCGATTTTGCGCCGCTTCCATCGGGCTCAACGCACGATTGCGCTCCTGTTCCTCTGCCGCCTTCGGCATGGGGCGCGCGGTGGGCGGCGGCGGATTGTCTTGAGGGGAGTTCTTCTGGGCCTAGCTGGGGTCGGGCATGCTCATGAAATGCAGGTCGAATCTTGTCCAGGCTTGACTACCAGAACAAATGTGCTATTCTAGAGGCATGAAGCATCCACGTGCCCCCAAGCCGGTTCTGGAAGCAACGATTGTCAGGTCTCCGAAGGTGGAGAAGTACTTCCGGGCAGCGAATGCGGTCTTCGAGGATGAGTGGCTCTCTTGGGAGGCCCGGGGCCTGATGGGCTACCTGCTTTCCAAGCCAGACAACTGGCAAGTAAGGCTCCACGACCTGGTCCGACGCGGTCCCGCTGGCGAACACAAGATCCGTCGCATGCTGAAGGAGTTGGAGTGGTTGGGCTATCTGCGACGCAAGCGCGCAAGACGACTGGATGGCACGTTCACCTGGAGCTTCATCATCTTTGAGGATCCGGCGCTGGCCCGCCGCACGGAGTGATTACCTTGGGATGCAGGGAGCTAGCATGATACTCCACTTGTGGGCAGTCCACGTGTGGAGCGGCCACTGCGGGAAAAGTGCCCGATATACCAAAGGACTGAATCACCAACCACTGAATTACCAACGACTGAGGGAGCAACTACTAATACCAAGCGCCCTTGCAGCGCTCTTTCAGGCGAGCGCGGCAAGGGCGCGTGCTGGTAGTGAGGGAAACGCATGGCATCTGACGCAGGATGTGGTCACGGCTGGCCACCACGAGCAACGCCTGTGCTTGAACTTGGCCACCGCGTAGGCGCCCGCTGGATCTCTCAAGCCCCGAAGGTCTGAACTCAACCGTTGCTGGCTTCCACTGGCCCCATCCCGAAATCCGATGACGGCCCGCAGAGGTGGCGCGGCAAGCGGGGGTGACACCCCAGGCACTGGTAAGCGAGAGTTGCTCGCCGATCTCCGCAAGATGCTCACCGCGCCTGGGTGGTCCTCCGGCTGGTTGGGGAAGCTGGGGCAGGCGGCGGGCAGTCGACGGACGACTTGTACGGCCACCTCTACACCGTCCAGGCGCGGGCCTGCCGCGCCGTTGGTGTATAATGGCAGCGCTTTGATCAAGAAGCGCGCGTAGCGCCCGCGGGTGACCACGCTGAATCTCACGCTCGCGGCAAGGAATTGATGGCACCGGCGTACCAACTCCTCCCGGACTACTGGGCTAATCTTCAGATCGGCACGCAAGACCTCGAAGCGCTGCAGACACACCTGCTTGAGGTTGAAACTCCGCTTACGCTTCAGGACCTGATGCCCGTACTGATAACCTCTCGGCTAAATGCGGAGCAACAGGCTCGCGAGCAGAAGGGCCAGTCTGCAGGGCGCACCTACCTGCCCAGCGAGCACTATGCGGCGGGCGAAAGGCTGGTCTTCCCCGCCTTGGACTGGCGGACGGGCACAGTGCTGTCCACTCGGCTCGGCGTAAATCCCGAGATTGGCACTTTCGATGTGATTACTGTGGATCTGGAGGGCGGAGGTCAGCGCATGTTTGCCGCTAGCCTGGCCGCGCACAGCCTGAATGAACCGGCGGATCCAGGTGCAGACCTCCCCGGTGGAGGCATGGATGACGTCATCGAAGAGCACGGTCCTTTGATCCAGCAGAAATTGGAAACCGCGCTGGCAGCGGATCCCGGCCTGGTGCGCATCGCAGGGCGCTGGTTCCCGCGCGGCTTGCTGGTAGACATCAATGAGGGACACCTCAACCTGGCCGAAGCCGTGCTCGACATGGCACAGGGCGAGCCGCAGCTGACTGCGGCGCTGCTCAAGGACATCGAACTGCCTGCCGGCATCAATCCGAAACTCGCGGAGTTCTCGCTGAACTTCGCGCTGCAGGATGATCAGCGCTTTGATGAGGTCGGTCCTGCGGGTGAGGTACTGTGGTGCTTGCGAAAACTGGAGCCCGAGGGGGTTCGGCAGGTGCCCCGCTTCCTGCAGTACGACCGCATAGCGCATGATGCCGCCGCCATGGACGATGCCATGCGTCAGCTGGAAGACCAGCTGGACGATGAGCTGAGTGAATCTTCGCACGCGATCAGTGACCGCCAAGCAATCAAGGAAGTCACGATCAGTCTGATCTATCCTCACTTGCGGGCCGGCACGCTGCCGCTTTCGCCGAGAACGCGCTCGCTTTTTCCGACGGCCTACGAGTCACCGCGGGTGCGCTTCACTCTGGTGGATGCGCGTTCCGGAATCAAGATGCCGGCCTGGATCGTGCGTGAGCACGGGTATGCGTTTGGCCTGCGCGATTGGTACAAGTCACACCAGCTTATCCCGGGGAGCCTGGTGACAGTGCGCCCGGGGCAGAAGGCGGGCGAAGTGATCGTGGAGGCCCGGACGCAACGCTCCTCCAAGGATTGGATCCGCACTCTGATGGTGGGTGCGGATGGAGGACTCGTATTTGCCATGCTCAAGCAGCCGATTACGGCCGAATTCAACGATCGCATGGCCATCCACGTAGGGGACTTCGAGGCGCTCGACCCCCTGTGGGAGACGCAGGGCTCCTTCGAGAACCAAGTGGTCACCATGATGCGCGAGTTGATGAAGGTCAATCCGCAGGGACATGTACATGCCCAGGAACTGTATGCGGCGCTCAACCTGATCCGCCGCGTTCCGCCTGCGCCCTTGCTCTCGCTGCTTGCCAGCCAAAAGCGCTTCCTGCATGTGGGCGACCTTCATTTCAGGCTGAACGAGAACTCATGAGTCTGCTCAAGCCGACCCTCCAAACCCCGTTTCACATCGACTTTGACTGGTGGGAGCAGAAGGATCGCGACTGGCACGTGTTCCTGCGGTCGCTCCTGTGTCCGGATCACCAGCAAAGCCTCGCCGAAGTGGCCGAGGATGCCCTCATCGATTGGGTGGATCCGAAAACGGCGGAGGTCAAGCAGGTGGATGGCATCCAGCATATCCTGATGCATCACTGCGCCTTGCAGCCGGAGTTCACGAATCGGCAGACCACGGTGGTCGAGGCAGTCTTCCGGCTGATGTTGGTGAACGGCAACCAGCCCCTGAACGCTGCAGAACTGGGGGAAAGGCTTGGGCGGCCGGCCGAGACGATCCTGCGGACGCTTGCCGGCACTCGTGTTTATCGCGGCATCCGGCCTGTGGTTGTGTCGGAGGCCGGTACAGCCGTCCAGCCGGCCGTTGTGTCGCGAGCCTGACGGGTCGCCGGATCTCCTGCGGGCCGCGCAGCTGCTCAACGAGTACGGCTTTGGGGCTCAGAGCCAATAGCCGAGTCTGTGCCGCTCTTTTCCGAGTCATGGGACGTGGACCACGGGACCAACCATCGGCGGCCACGCTGAAAGGCTCGTAGCCTGCGCCGACTCCCCCGCTGAGTGCCGCTGACCGTGGACCGCCCGCTGGGACTGCACCGTGGCTTGCCGGCGGGCCTTCCGAAACGCCTCTGAGATCCGTCCCATTCCTTGTGCCGCAAAGGCATTCTGTGCATCGCCAGCCACGTGCTGCCGCATGCAGGCCCGAACCTGGCGTCGTGCAGCTTGGCAGGTCGTGGGACTTCAGTGAGCCAGGGCGCGGCCATATCGAACAGCAGCGCAGTTTGACGGAGGTATCATCTCCGCTTATACTCCTCTTGGGCCTCGATCAAGCATGCGGCGCGTTCGAGCGCGCTGCCTGCGGCGGGCGGTTCTCGCCCCTGTAGCTCAACGGACAGAGCAACTGCCTTCTAAGCAGGAGGTTGTGGGTTCGAATCCCGCCAGGGGCGCCAGTTACTCTGTCCTTTGAGCTACAGGGGCGGAGTACCCGTAAAGCGTCGTCGAAAGGCGGCGCTTTGTGTCACGGGTGCAAACAGCTCGGACGAACCGAGCAACTGCCGACCGGACTTGGGATCTCCGGACCACGGCACTGCACGACGCACTTACAGATTTCGTCCTATCCCGCCAAGCTATGCAGTGCACGGCGGCCACGCTAGCGTTCTATGGCTAC
>DATIPW010000341.1:0-1724 GCA_035471605.1 Anaerolineales bacterium
TTGCCGCCTCCACCTCGCCACAAGCCTTCCGGCGCGAGCATGGCTTCGCCGATCGCTTCGTGGCGCTGTACGCGGGCGCTCACGGCATGTCCAATGATTTGGAAGTGGTCGTGGAAGCCGCCCGGCTGCTGCAGGACGCCAGGGTCCAGGTTGTGCTCGTGGGCGATGGCAAAGAGAAGCCCGCGCTGCTGGCTCGTGCAGCCGGATTGCCGAATATCACCTTTCTGGACCCCGTGCCCAAGCGGCGCATGCCGGAGATCCTGGCCGCGGTGGATGCCGGCATTGCGATCCTCAAACCCATCCCAGCCTACACCACAACCTATCCCAACAAAGTCTTCGACTACATGGCTGCCGGTCTGCCCGTCGTCTTGGCGATCGACGGGGTGATCCGGGCTGTGGTGGAGGCTGCCGGTTGCGGTCTTTTCGCCACTCCCGGAGACTCTCAAGCGCTGGCTGGCGCGATACGGTTGCTTGCGGCCGATGAAGAGCGCGCTCGCAGCATGGGCCTGGCAGGCAAGCGCTACCTCGAGCGCCATTTCAATCGGGAGCATATTGCCCGGAAGCTCATCGCTGTGGTCGAGTCGATCGCTGCACCCAGTCGTCAGCCGGGCTGAGCCCTCGGCTGTTCAATAACCGCCGTGTGCGCAAGCCCCCCCGTCGGCCCCGCGCAGACAGCTAGCTCCCTTCGCCAGCATGCCGGGGCGCCTTCGACTATAATCGCCTGAAACCTGGTCGTCAGCCAATCGAACCGCAGTTCACTCGGCGACGTCATCCACGTCCCGGGAGAAGAGCTGCCAGTTGGGAATTTTCCGAGTGAGCGCCGCGTCACGGGGGCTTGGGTGGATGCCCTCATGCGCTGAGCCCCAAGAATCTGGAGCAAGCTGGTGCCGAAGAAAAGTATCGCTGTACCCCTGCCTACCCCGCTCAACCCTGCCTCGCGCGCCCTCATAGTCGGCGCCTCCAGCGGCATGGGTTCGGCTCTGGCCCGGCGCCTCGCCCGGGAAGGCTACGTCGTGGCGTTGGTGGCGCGACGCAAGGAACTCCTTGCCAGTTTGTGTGCCGAGATCAATAGATCCGCCGGCTCCACGCGTGCCGTGTCCTACGTCCACGACGTTCACGACTACGAGGCTGCCCCGCCTCTGCTTCGCCGCATTGTCTCTGACCTCGGCGGCCTGGATCTGGTCGTCTACGCCTCCGGTGTCAACTTCCCTCCCGGCCTGCAGTCCTACAACTTCAAGGGTGACCGGGAGATGCTGGAGGTCAACCTGATTGGCGCATTTGCCTGGCTCAACCCTGTCGCTGCGATGTTCCAGGCGGCGGGAGCCGGTCAAATCGTTGGGATCTCCTCGGTCGCCGGTGATCGCGGGCGCGTGGGCAACCCTGGCTACAATGCATCCAAAGCCGGCCTCACTTCGTATCTCGAATCGTTGCGCAACCGCCTCACGCGGCACGGCGTACATGTCCTCACGGTGAAGGCCGGCTTTGTCCAGACGGATATGCTCAAGGCCGCTCAGCGGGTCATGTTTCCCATCACGGCCGATAAAGCTGCCGACGACATCTTTCGGGCCATGAAGGCTCGCAAGCAACAGATCTACACGCCCTGGTTCTGGAGCTGGCTGATGCTGGTCATCCGCAACATACCGTCCCTGCTGTTCCGCCGCATGTCTTTCTAGGCCCGCGCTGCGTGCGGAATCCGCGCTGCGTGCCGCATCCGTTCCTGCTTT
>DATIPW010000342.1:0-7264 GCA_035471605.1 Anaerolineales bacterium
GGAATATTGACGTACAGGTCCCGCGGGATGGATATCATCCCCGCCGACTTGCTGACCGGATCGACTGTAAAGACGATGATCGTGTCTGTGCAAAGCGGGCAGCCCTCACCCTGCGTTTCGCCACCGCGCAGCCCGAAGAACACCAGGTTGACGCGGCTGCCACCATCCCACTTGGGATACTCTATCTCCGGTGCAGCGACGTCCGGAGCCGGCGGCAGGTCTGCTACAGCCGCTCCGCCATCGGCAATCTCGGGACCTCCCAGCGCGGTCGCGCCGCCGCCCGGGCAAGCGCTCGGCGGGATTCCGGGGAGTGCTGTGAGTCTCCAGCACGCGGTCAGGCCGCCCACCACAAACATGAGCGCGATCGCCACGGCAAAACCTGCCGCCCACGCGATGACCTGGCCCTTGGGCAGCCCACGCAGCCAAGATACGAATCCCCGCCCACGGGGCAACCGTATGCGTCGAATTGCGGCAAGAAGTCTGTTCATGAGCTAGTCCAGTCTCAGGTATACCATATCCAGGCCGAGGCCCTCGAGAGCCCGCTGTGCCCAGTACTGCATCACGGCAGAGTCCCGCTGCAGCGCCCGCATGAGCAGTCCAATGGTGCGCGGATCCCGAAGTTCGGTGAAAGCACGCAACATGTGAATCTGGCCATTGCGGGGGGCATTCTCAAAAGCCTCCATCAGCGAGGGTACGGCCGCGTCGCCTATGCGAACGAGAGCCCTCACCGCCAGCAGGCCGGCCAATTGATCCTGATCGTTCAACAGCTGTACGAGCGCCGGCAGGGAGCGGGGATCGGGGTGCGCCGCCAGCGCCAACGCCGCCGCCGACCGTACCTCGACTTCGCAGTCCGCCAAAGACTTGATGAAGGCCGGAACCGGAGGATCTGGCAACGCCGCCAGGGCCCTCAGGGCCCACCAGCGATGGTCTGGATCCGTCGATGAAAGCAGTCCCAGAAGCGCTGGCACAGCAGTGTTCCCCTCACGTGCCAGGGCTGTGGCCGCGGCTTCCGCCAGGTTTTCATCCGGGCCCACCAGATCGGCGAGCAGTTGCTGGATGCCAGGCAAGGCACCTCTTTACTTGGACGGTGGTGGAACTGGCAGCGATTCTTCTGCCGTGTTGATCCACTTATCCCCCTCATCGATCAACATGACCGGAATATCGTCCACGATCGGATACTTGCGGCCGCAATCCTGGCAGATCAACCACGCATCCTTGTACACCTTCAGCAATCCATCGGTTTCTCGCACGCAATTCGGACAGCGCAGGATATCCAACAGTTCCTGACTAATCATGGCTTCCTCGCCTGGCGATGTGCTCGATTGTTCTCTCTGGCCATCAATGCCTGTGGCCGGCCCTCAGGACGGCGTGCCATTCTACCATGCTAGAACGCAGGGGGCTGGCACAGGGGCGGTTCCCTTCGATTGGCTGTCTTCTGCGGATCATTCATGCCGCCAGCATACTCACAGACCGCCTGCCAAGCTTCGTAGTGCGTTTCGACACGGTCCTGGAGGTAGATCGCGCCGTCCCTCAGCACGGTGCGTCGCACGTCAATATCGGCGCCGTTGGCCGAGTAGTCCACCTGGGTGATTTGGCCGGGATTGAGGTCGGGGTTCAGCCGGAACAGGGGTTTGGGGGCTGGCACAACGTTCTGGAGACCGCTCGTTTCCCACTGAACCGACCGGCCATCCCACGTGGAGTACAGCCTCCAGGTGAGTGAGCGGGAACCTTCATCGAGCGAGGTTTCCATCAGTATCCAATGGCCCGTATCGTTGGTGAACTTGAAGTCCACCAGGGGAAAATACACGGTGGCGTCGAGGCCGGCAAGCGTGGGGTCAAGACTGGATGAGGTCTGTTCATAGTAGGAAACGCGGTAGGCGTGGGGCACTCTCGCCACGATCGGCAGACCGGCAAAGAAGACGGTGCGAAACAGCGTTGTGCTCACCTGGCAGACTCCGCCACCGACGCCTTTGATGGTGCGTCCCCCGTAGATGATCAGGGCCTCCGTGAATCCATTGTCCAGGCTTATGTCACCCAAGGCCTCCCCCATCGAAAAAGTCTCGCCCGGTGCCACCAACAGACCATCGAACTCGGCCGCCGCCGTTCGGATATTCTGGATGCGCTCAGGGCTCGATCCGCGGAAATACGAGCTTTGAACACCATTGGGCAGAAGCTCCGTGATGCCCAGTTCAGCTGCCGTGGCGGATTCTGGGACGGCCGGAGGCGTCTCCTCAACCACCAGGGTAACCGTGTGTTGTCCATTGAGAACCGCCCCGTTGATGCTTTCAGCCGACGCCTCAACGTCCAGCGTTCGGCCAGAGATTCCTGATGTCAACGGAATCAGCTCACCGTTGAGGAAGTGAAAACGAGCATTCTGGGCCGTGCGGTCAACCTGCGGCACGAGCGCCTGGAGCAGCTTGCGCAACTGATCCGGGTCCAGGAGTACCTTGGGTTGGCCCCCGGCCCCCGCGGGGGAGGTCTCGACCCTGACGAGCTTGGCGAGCACGGCAGTGTCGTAGACCCAGGGCCCGGGATCGCCGGCAGGCGTGCCAGCCATCTGTAGAACCAACGGCTGACTCAAGATGGTGCGCGCGGCCTCGGCCTGGGCACTCAGGTCCAGAACGGTCGGCGCGAGGGAGTTGACGACAAGCGCTATCTCGCCATCCCGGAATGACTGGAGCTGAGCGCTGACATAGATCAGGTTGGCGTCGATGTTGAGCATCCGTCCCGGCTGCCCGGCAATCGTGCTCACCGCCGTCCCCTTGATTTCCAATCCGGCCTCGATCACGGGCTGATTTATCTGGGCCGCCACCTGCTGCAGGTACTGATAGGCCACACGTTGGTCAAAGATGATGACGGGCGGCAGGTCGTCCCCGAAGCCGCTTCCCCGGATCTGACCGCGCAGCGCCTCCAGCAGCCCCCCTTCCCGGCCAACGCGGTAGGCCGCCCGGGCACTTGATGAGGCGTCAAAGACCATGCCCAACTGGGCTGGCGATGCCGTCCAGGTCTTGTCACCGTCACGTAAGACGATCTTGCCGGCGATGGGATAGGAAAGAGTCTGGCTGAGCTTGAGCGCGGCGGCATCGGGATCCATGCCGGACACCTCCACGCCCGCCACGGAAATTCCGGGAAAGATGCGGCCTGCGTAGAGCAGCTGATAGCCCACCACCCAGGCCAAGACAGCCCCCAGATATAGGAGCAAGCCTGCGGTGGCTGCAGCAGCGATCTGGGCAAGGATCGTGGCCGGCCTGGGCATCGGCAACGAGAAGCTGGTCATTTCAAGATTATACCCACGCGCCCCGATGTGGAGGCCGGGGGCGCGCCCTGTTGTACGGCCGCGAGCAGCCTGGTCTGCGGCACGGCTGGCAGTGACTACTTGTCGCGGCGGAGTCGCAGCCGAGGCAGGATCATCGGCGTGCTGCTTCGGTAGGTCTCGTATTCCTTTCCGAACTCAAGCAGCAGACGGCGTTCCTCAAGCAGGGCACCGATGAAGAGATAGGCCGTCAGGACGACTGAGACCGTCAGCTGATTGGAGGTCATGCTCGGAGAAAGCCACAACACGAAGAGTCCGAATAGATAGAGCGGATGTCGCACGACGCCATAGAAACCGGCTGTGACCATTCTGGAGGGTGAGTTGCGCGCCAGGACTTGAGAGATACCTGCAAAGTGCAGCGGGGCAGTCTGCAGCAGTGTCAGCAACAGGAGGACGAGCGCAAGCACGCGACCCGCGGCAAGCACGGGGGCGCATGCCGCAGAGACGGCATAGACCTGACCATCTGGCAGGACACGCATGAGCCACGCAATCGGGGCCAGCGTGACTGCCGAAATCACATTGTAGGTCAGACGATAGAAGCGGTCAGCCAGCCCGCCGAACCTGGCTCGCGCCGCTTCCTTGGCCTGGGAAGAAGCCAGCCAGGAGTGGAGCCCTGCCCAGGCCACCACGCTGCCCCCGAGTATCAGAGTTTCCATTTTCACCTCGCGCGCGGCTCGCTGTCCGCGCTCGTTCTCAGAAGGGGCAGGCGCAACCATTCTTACCACTCTGCCAGGAACGACAATTTCGAAGGCAGAATGCAAGGCCACCCTTCGGCCTGCCTCGAACAGGATTTCTGATGTGGCGTGCCACTCACTTGAAATCCCGGCACCTTGCACTATACTGAGGCTGCACTCGGACGAGCAGGAGGCTTGCCATGAATCCTCAGAGGGAAGACGGCGGCGCGGCCAAGCCGCCGGCGACCAAGAAGCCGCGGTGGCGGGTGGCGGTGATCGCCAACATCAAGTACGAGGGCCAGCAGCTGCCCCCCGGGGTCCCGGCGGACGCGTTCGCGGACTTTGATCACATTGAGACCATCAACGATCTGAGGGCTGCGATCGAGACGGACGGGCACAGCACCACCTTCCTGGAGGCGGATGCCACACTTCCCAAGGAGTTGGTGCGGTACAAGCCGCACATTTGCTTCAATATTGCGGAAGGTCTGGGCGGCGACGCGCGGGAAGCCCATGTCCCGGCTTTGCTGGAGATGCTGCGAATCCCCTACACGGCATCGCGCGTGCAGGCCAATGCCATTTCGCTGGACAAGACCCTGACGAAGCGTATCTGGCGGGATCGCGGGCTCCCGGTGGCGCCATTCCAGGAGTTCACCCTGGGGGATGAATCGCTGCGACCTGAACTCAAATTCCCGCTGTTCGTGAAGCCGGCGCGTGAGGGCACGGGCATTGGTGTTGACGCGGGCGCGGTCGTCAACAACGAAGGAGAGTTGCGCGAGCGAGTGCGCTGGGTGATCCAGAGCTACGAGCAGCCCGCGCTGGTCGAGAAATTCCTGCCTGGGCGTGAATTTACGGTGGGCGTCCTGGGTCGTCGAGATGCGGCCGCCTACGGCCGACATCCGGAGTGGTACGAGAAGGACGGCTTTCACCGCTTCCCGATCCTGGAGGTCGAAAGCACTCGCTCCGTGACGCCCAACGTCTACAGCCAGGAAGCGAAATCCATGAGCCTGGGACAAGCGGGCGCGCCGGAGTACATTTGTCCTGCTGTCCTGGATGCCGAAATGAATCGCAAGCTGCAGCACCTGGCGCGCCGAGCGCACACCCTGCTGGGTGCCCTTGACGTTTCCCGGACAGATATTCGTCTGGATGCCGAAGCGAACCCGCGCCTGATGGAGATCAACACTCTCCCCGGCCTGACCGCCGGATACAGCGACTTGTGCATTCAGGCGGCAGCTGAGGACATCACCTACACAGATCTGGTCCTCGAGATCCTGTATTTGGGCGCGAGTCGATGGGGATTGATCGATGCCGTATCGGACGTCCGCGCGGCATAGTCGGGCACGCCGCGAAGGCACATGATATAATGCGCGCGCTCTGAAGGCACTGGAGAGGTCGCGTAGTCTGGTTTAGCGCGCACGCCTGGAGAGCGTGTTTCCCGAAAGGGAACGCGGGTTCGAATCCCGCCCTCTCCGCTGATCGAAACGACGGGCTGTTTCCGTCGTTTCTGCGTTTCTGGGATGTCGCAAGCATCGCGCCGCTGCCCAACGCGCTTCGGCTGTGAGCGGCGGAAGGCGAGCCCAATGCTATGGATTCAGCTGAATCACGTAGGCGATCACGTCGGCGATTTGCTGAGGCGCAAGCAGGCCCTCGTCGCCCCAGGCCATCATGCTGTACGTGGGATTGGGGCCAAGCGGCGTTGAGCCATGCTCAATGAACAAATCGAGATTCGTGGCGAATTCCTGGCGGCTTGTGCCCCTCAGGCCGGGATGGATGGGATTCAGCGCCGGGATGGTGGTATCTGCGGACCCCGGGTTCGGGCTGCCGCCCCGGCCCTCGACGTTGTGGCAGGATTGACAATTCAATTCAAAGACCAGCTTGCCGGCGCCGGCATCTCCGGTCAGGTTGACAGCCAAGCCCGGCCCACCGGGATTCGATGGGCGTGGCACGCTTTCGGTGGCTTGCGCCGTCGCAGCAGGAAGCTCACCCTCGACAACATCCGGCACGGCGGTGGCCGCACCCAACAGGCGCACAGGTGCGGGCAGCGTCGCGGGCGCGAGCGTGGGGATTGAGGTGCGCACCGCGGTGGGAACGGCCCCCGCGCAGTTGTCCCCCGCGCCACACCCCTGCAGGGTCAGGAATGAGATCCAACCCGCCACGAGCACGACAAAGATGATGAGGATGGCATAAGTGATCTTGCGGAGATCATCCACGTGGCCCATCCCTCTCAAGGCTGCAAGGTACGGACGTAGTTCACCACGTCCCAGCGGTCGCGCACGGTGAGATTCTCGTTCATGGGAACCATATAGGGCAACTTTCCATCACTGAGGGTCAGAAAGATGGCGCCGTCGCTCAAGGAACGCACCACGGCGCTGGTTAGGTCAGTCGGCTTGCGTTCCCGCAGGAAAGCGGCCACAGTGCCGTCTCCCTTTCCAGCCACACCATGGCACGGGACGCAGTTGATGGAGAACAGTTCCGCCCCGCGGGAAATGGAGACCTGATCGGCGGGGACGGGATTGACCGGAGCGCCCAAATTCGGAATACTGACAGCTCCTTCCACAGGTATGGACCGCTCGGGAACCCGCAGAGGCTGCTCCATGGGGCGATACGAGGGTTGGATCTCCATGAATGAGATCCAGTCGATCTTTATCAGGTCGTATGAGAAGATCATCAGGGCAACCACCACGAGGGCACCCACGCCGAAAACCAAGGCGAGCCGCTTGAGGATCAGGCCCAGGCTGGTGCTCATAGCTGGCGCGCCTCTGCCGGCTTGACGGACTGTGCACCGGCTTTCTTCAGGCTCTCCACACATTGCTGCTGTTCGGCGCGCTCACACCGGAAAAGAACCGCGATCTTGCCGTCGCTGATTTCCGGGACATAGTCCTTGGGCGTAAACGAGGGGAAGCCGCTATCAACGAACAAGCCGACAAAGGCCATGCCCATTAGGCCCAGCATCGCCATCTCGAAGGTTGCGATAAACAGCATCGGCACGGGGTAGAGGGGCTGGCCGCCCACATTGAGTGGGTAAAGATAGGTCGTGCCATACAGGAGGAACACGCCGGCCGCGGCGCCCGCGATGGATCCTGCCATGGCGATCTTCGACACCCAGGTGGTGGCGGCCGGCCGTCCCAGCACGCGCTCACTGAACGGCAGCCCGGACACCACGTTCATGGCTTCATCCGATACGCCCAGCTCCCGCAGCTTGGCGATGCCGCGCGAGGCGGGTTCAATGTCGTCAAACAGGGCGAGAAGCATCACAGGTTGGGTCATATCTGCACCTGCC
>DATIPW010000343.1:0-7213 GCA_035471605.1 Anaerolineales bacterium
CCAGGGACGATGTCGATCTCTGAAGTGACCATGAGCGCTCATTCTGTTCTGGATGTGTTGAGCACCCGCTTTGGCAGTCAGGTCAAGACCAATGTGGTCCTTGCGCCCTACACGTCGGCGCGCATTGGCGGCCGGGCGGACATCCTCGTGGCGGCCCACAGCGCCGACGAGCTGTCTGAGATCGTGGGCATGCTGTGGCAGGAAGGGATCGAACCGGTGATCCTGGGCGGCGGGTCCAACGTGCTCGTCAGCGACCTGGGAATTCGAGGCATCACCGTCATCAATCGGGCTAAGGCCGTCCGTTTCGAGCAAGGCGACTCCCCCAGCATCTGGGCGGAATCCGGCGTGGTCTTCAGCAACCTGGCCAACCGCTGCGCCGTGAAAGGCCTGGCAGGACTGGAATGGGCCGCCACCGTTCCTGGCACCATCGGCGGTGCCATCTACGGAAACGCGGGAGCCTTTGGCGGCGACATGGCTGGAAACCTGATCTGGGCCGAGGCGCTGACCCGCACGGGGCGCGAGCGCTGGCCGGTGGACAGCCTGGGCTATGGCTACAGGACGAGCGTGCTGAAACGCCGGGAACGCCAGGGCGTCTTGCTGGCCGCGCAACTGGGTGTGACACACTCGACGCCCGAGACCGTAGCGGCCAAGATGGCCATCTTTGGCGAGCAACGGAAGAACACGCAGCCCCCCGGCGCCTCCATGGGCTCGATGTTCAAGAACCCGCCGGGCGACAAGGCCGGCCGGCTGATCGAGGCCGCGGGCTTGAAGGGCCGGCGCGTGGGCAACGTCGAGATCAGCCGCGTGCACGCCAACTTCTTTGTCAATCATGGGCGCGCCCAGGCAGCCGATGTGAAGGCGCTGATCGAGATCGCCCGGCGAACCGTGCGGGCCCGGTTGGGAGTGGAGCTCGAACTGGAAATCGAACTCGTGGGCGAAGGGATGGAGCTGGCACCCTCAGCGGCTTGAGCCATGCAAGCGAGCCAGGAAGTGCAGCTTACCTGAGATGAACACACGCAAGAAGACGCACATCGCGCTGATCTTCGGAGGCCGTTCCGGCGAGCACGAAGTCTCGCTGATGTCGGCGCGTTCGGTGCTGTCCGTGCTGGACCCGGCCAAATACCAGGTCACGCAGATCGGCATCACACTCGCTGGGCAATGGCTGGTGGGCGAGGACGTCATCGGCAGGCTGGAGAGTCGCGACGTCGCCGGATTGCAGCCGGCGTTCGTGCTGCCCGATCCCTCGGAGGGCGGCGTGCAGGTGCTGCGCGCAGGGAAGATGGAGCAGCTGGCGGACGTGGACGTGTTCTTCCCCCTGCTGCACGGCACCTTCGGCGAAGACGGCACCATCCAGGGCCTGCTCGAGATGGCCGACGCCGCGTACGTGGGCGCGGGCGTGCTGGGTTCGTCGGTCGGCATGGACAAGGGCCTGTTCAAGGACGTGATGCGCGCCCACGGCATCCCCTCGGTCGAATCCATGATTGTCTTGCGGGCCGAGCTGGAAAAAGACCTGTCCGGCGTTGTGCAGCGGGCCGAAGCCATGAGCCCCTATCCATTGTTCACCAAGCCAGCCAATTTGGGCTCGTCGGTTGGGGTCACCAAGTGCCGCTCGCGCTCTGACCTGCAGGAGGGGCTGCTGGAGGCCGCCCTGTATGACCGGCGGGTGTTGATCGAGCGCGGCGTTGCGCACGTGCGCGAGATCGAGGTCAGTGTGCTGGGAAACGACGACCCGCGCGCCTCGGTCCCGGGCGAGGTCCTTCCCAGCCGCGAGTTCTACTCGTACGAATCCAAGTACGTCGACGGGACATCCGGCCTGCTCATCCCGGCGCCCCTCGCTCCGGAGCAGAGCACGCGCCTGCAGGACCTGGCCGTGCGTGCCTTCCAGGCCATCGACGCCGCCGGGATGGCGCGCGTGGACTTCTTCCTCGACAAGGACACCGGCGAACTGTACCTGAATGAGCTCAACACCATCCCGGGCTTCACAAAGATCAGCATGTACCCCAAGCTGTGGGAAGCCTCGGGCATTGCCTATCCTGAACTGGTGGATCGATTGATCGACTTGGCGCAGCGGCGCAAAGCTGAACGTGATCGTACGAGCCACTCCTATCGGAGCGCCGGATGAAGGGCCCTGACTCCGGCAATCGCTCTGAGGCCGTACGCCGGCGACGCAAGCACGACAGCGGTCGGCGCAGCAACGATTCCGCCGTCCTGGCGGCGCGCCCCATGGCGCCGATCACGACGCGCAGGCCCGTACTGGCCCCGGTATCCGGGCGCGAACGCCCGCCGGTCCGCCGCCGCCGCCAAGCGGCATTCTCCGTGCCGGGCATCGAAGTGCGCCTGCCGGCAATCAGCTTCTCCGGATCCGCTGCCAAGTGGCGCTTCATTTCCGGCGGCCTGGCGCTGCTGCTGGGCGCGACTTTGTATCTGGCTTTCACGGCGGAGATATTCGTCGCCGGCGCGCCGCGCATCAGCGGCAACCAGCACCTCTCGGCCGAGGAACTCAACGCCGCCCTGGGCATCGGCCATACGCAGATCTTCTGGCTGGATCCGGCGGAGCTCGAACAGCGCCTGCGGCTCAACCTGCCGGAGCTGCTGGAAGCCCGCGTCAACATTGGGCTGCCGAACACCATCTCGGTACAGGTTCGTGAGCGCACCCCGGTCATCGTTTGGAATCAGGAGGGCGGTTATACCTGGATCGATTCCGACGGTGTGGCCTTCCGACCTCGGGGTGTGGCAGAGGGCGTGATCACGGTTCAGGCGCAGAGTGCACCTGAAACCGATTCCACCCCACCGTCTGATCCCCTGGCGCCCCACCCCTATATTTCCCCGGATCTGGTGCAGGCGATCCTGGCGCTGGCGCCCCATGTGCCCGCGGGCGAGGCCATCCTCTACGACGCGGGCCATGGACTGGGATGGGCCGACGGCCGGGGTTGGCAGGCGTTTTTTGGACAGGAGTCGCGGGATATGGCGCTCAGGCTCCGCATCTATGATTCCCTGATCCAGACGTTCAACACCCAGGGAATTCAGCCGGCGTTCGTCAGCGTGCAATATCCCAGCGCGCCCTACTACAGGATGAATCAATAGCATGGATGAGATCGTAGTAGGCATCGACGTCGGAACGACCAAAGTCTGCACGCTCGTGGCGCGGATCGAGGGCGACAAGGCCGTGCGCATCCTGGGCGTGGGCATCGAGCCCTCCGACGGGATCCGCCGCGGCGTGATCGTGGACCTGGAAGGCGCCTCGCGGGCCATCACGCGCTCCGTGGAAAAGGCGGAGCAGACCGCCGGCCTGGAGATCACCTCGGCGCTGGTCAGCCTGGCTGGCGGAAACGTGTCTTCGATCAACAGCCGCGGTGTCGTGGCGGTCCCCGGAGGGGTCATCGATCCGACGGATGTGGCGCACGCGCTGGATCAGGCGCGCACCATCGCCATCCCTCATGATCGCGAAGTGGTGCACGTCATCCAACGCGGATTCAGCGTGGATGGACAGGAAGGCATCCGCACCCCGATTGGCATGCATGGCTATCGGCTGGAGGCCGAGACCCATATCATCACCGCCTCCTCCGCCACGGTGGAGAACCTGCGCCAGTGTGTCAACGCAGCCAAAGTGGAGGTCCAGACGGTCGTCCTGAATCCCCTGGCCTCGGCGGAGGTCGTGCTGACGGAGCACGAGCGCCAGATGGGAGTCGCCATCTGCGACCTGGGCGGCGGGACGAGTGATCTGGCCATCTATGTCGACGGTGACGTCTGGCACACGATGGTGCTGGCGATCGGCGGCAATTTCATCACGCAGGACGTGGCGCACGGCCTGCGGCTGCCGTTTGCCCAGGCTGAGGAGGTCAAGATCCAACAGGGACACGCCGTACGAGCCGACGTGGGAGCGGAGGAGTACTTCAATATCCGCCCCTTCGGAGAGGATCAGCCGGTCCGCATCAACCGCCAGGACCTGGCGCATATCATCGAAGCGCGCACGGCGGAGATCTTCGGCTTGATCCTGCAGGAAGTGAAGCGCTCGGGATATGACGGGCTGCTGCCGGCGGGCATGGTGCTGACGGGTGGAACCAGCGCCCTGCCCGGCATTCGCAAGATCGCCAACCAGGTTCTGGGCATGCCGGTGCGCACCGGGCAGCCTGAAAAATTGACGGGGCTGGTGGACCGCCTTAACTCGCCGGCGTATGCCACCAGTGTCGGCCTGCTGCAGTGGGCGCTCACCATGCACGAGCAGGTGGTGGTCACAGGGAAGACGCGCCGGCCCCGGCGCCAGAAGGAAGAGAGGCGGATAACCATGGACGAGATGAGAGACTGGCTCAAGAGACTTCTACCTTAGTGGTGCCCAAAACCGGTCATTTTTGCGCTAAGCCCCTGGAGAGCCGGAGGCTAGAATCGCAACAGGTTCTCCAGGACCTGAAGCGCAGGGCTACTCTTTACTAACTCATGGAGGATCACATGGACTCGACCAAGAAACATCAGCCTGTGGAGACATTCGCCCGGATCAAGGTCATCGGAGTCGGCGGCGGCGGGCAGAATGCCGTCAACCGCATGATCGAGGAGGGAATCCAGGGCGTGGAATTCGTGGCCACGAACACGGATGCCCAGGCGCTCACCCTCTCGCGCGCTCCGATGCGCGTGCGCCTGGGAGACAAGCTCACCCGCGGCCTGGGCGCGGGTGGGGATCCCGAGATCGGCCGCAAAGCTGCCGAAGAATCTGCCGACGAGCTGTACAGTGTCCTGAAGGGCTCGGACATGGTCTTCGTGACCGCGGGCATGGGCGGTGGCACGGGAACGGGTGCGGCCCCGGTCGTGGCGCAGGTCGCCAAGGAATGCGGCGCCCTGACCATCGGCGTGGTGACCCGGCCCTTCACGTTTGAGGGCGGGAAGCGGTCCCAGGCGGCGGAGCTGGGCGTGCAGAAGATGAAGGAGCAGGTGCACACCCTGGTCTCGATCCCCAACGACCGGCTGCTGCAGCTGGCTGACAAGCGATCCAGCCTGGAGGATTCATTCCGCATGGCGGACGATGTGCTGCGCCAGGGCATCCAGGGCATCTCGGAGTTGATCACCGTCCCAGGCTTGATCAACCTGGACTTCGCCGACGTGCGAACGATCATGTCCGAGGGCGGAGCAGCCTTGATGGCGGTCGGCCGCGGTTCCGGCGAAGACCGGGCCAAGACGGCGGCCGAGCAGGCCATCTCCAGCCACCTGCTGGACATCACCATCGACGGCGCACGGGGTGTGCTCTTCAACGTCACCGGCGGCACCAGCCTGACGCTTTTCGAGGTCAATCAGGCGGCGGCCATCATCCGTGAGACCGCGCACCCGGACGTCAACATGATCTTCGGCGCGGTCATCGAGCCGGAGATGGGCGACGAAGTGCGCGTCACGGTCATCGCCACCGGCTTTGAGCGCAGCGGCGTGCCGCGACGGGCCCTGGAAAGGCTCACCGGCAGCCGGCCGGCCGGTCAGGCTGCCGGCATGGCGGCTGCAGGGCCGTTCGCGCGCCCGAGCGAGAGCGTCAGCGTGGGAGCGGAGCTCAGGCCATCATCCGCCGAGCACGGCTCCGGGCCGGCGCAGGCAGACTACAGCGTCGACGACTACGAGATCCCCGCGTTCCTGCGCAACCGAAGGGGCGGCTAGTCCGTTCGCCCTCCTCCAAATAGAAGAGTCGCCCGCGGCGACACTTGGTCGGCCCCACTGGAGCAGCGCAACTTCGTGAGAGTAGCGCTGCTCCAGCGCGCCTTGCAGGACGCACACCTGGCGCCTGGCTGCGTTTCTGAGTTAGAATGTTTGGCATGGGATCCTCCCGAATTTTGAAGAAACCGCATCACCCGTCCTACAAGACACATCGGCGCCAGCTGTGGACGCAGATCCTGCTGCCCGTGCTGTTGGCCGCGCTCGCGATCTTCGTGGCTCCGGTGACCGCGTGGCTGGCGGGCGTGGGCCCGCGAGCCGAGGTGGGCCGCTGGGCGGCGATCTCAACCATGTGGCTGCTGCTTCCCGCCGTGGTCGCGCTGCTTGCCCTGCTGGTCTTGTTGGTCTTCGCCATCTTCCTGGCGGCGCGGCTGGGCAGCCTGGCTCCCCCGTACACCGATCGCGCTCAGAGGATCGCTGGACGGGTGGCGGAGGTCTCGGGACGCGCAGCGGCGATGATCCGCAGGCCGGTGCTGGCCGTGCGCGGGCTCAGAGACATGGCCACGGCCAAATGGCGGCGCCTGCGGGGAAAGGCCTAGCATCCATGGAGAGCAGAGGCAGGACCATCTTCTTCGGCGTTCTGATTGGCGCGGTGACAGGACTCTTTGCGGCCCTGCTGCTGGAGCGCAGGGCCAGCCAGGAGGCCAAATCCACGGCGATCACGGCGGGCGAGGGCCTGCAGCTGGGCATCATGCTCTTCGGGCTTCTGCGGGCGATCTCCACGCTTGGCGATCGAGAGCACAAGTGAAGGGGGTCGCAGCCCCCCGGACGACGACCGTCTCGCCTTGCCTGTTGGTGGAAAACGTCCAGGACGCCCTGGAATTCCTGACCGCAGTCTTCGGCGCGCAAGTCAGCCAATCCGGCCATGGGGCGCCAGGCGCGCTCTGGCAAGCGGAAGTGCAGCTGGGCGATACCTCTCTCAAGATCGGCCGAGCCCACCCGGATGACGCGCCGGCAGCCAGCGTTCTATACGTATGGGTCGACGATGTGGATGCCGCATTCGCGCGCGCCCTGCAAGCCGGAGCAGCGCCCCTCCGACAGCCCGCCGACCAAGACCGCCGACTCCGAGAGGCCGGCTTTCGGGATCCGCAGGGCGGGACGTGGTGGATCGGCGCGCGGCTCCCCAGACCCTCCAACGCTGAGGTGGAGCGACGTATCGCTCAACAAAGGCGTGCCAGGCTTTAGACAACTCGAAAGCACGGCGGGAGACATTGTGTACGGTTGTTGGAGGCCGGGCCGACAACCCTCTTGTTGATGTGGAGCCGCGCGCGAGCTCTCCAGCCATGCAGAGCGATCGGGCAAGTTGTATGGCCTGCTCGGAGAGCGACTCGCTCCAGGCAACACTGATTTCCGGCGGTCTGCACTGCAAGCCTTGGCGTGGATTCCGGGCGTCATGCAAAGGGTGCAGGGCGATTCCCCAAAGGCGTCCACGAGGAGGCGCAGATGCAGGTTTCTCACCGTGCAAGTTTCGTTCGGGTGGGCGCTCTCGCCCTGGTCATTGCCGGCGTTTTCTTCGTTGCCTACCCGG
>DATIPW010000344.1:0-1643 GCA_035471605.1 Anaerolineales bacterium
GGCTGATAGAGAAGGAGACGCAGGGTGGAAGTCTCCGCACCAGGCCGCCGCCGAAGTCGCCCGGGAGTGCTGACGAAGAAAGGTCGGGGCCGAGTAGACCGTCACGGGAGTGCCCGTTACAGCACAGGCCGGTGATCGCCGGCTGCAGAGTGCGCCGAAAGGCGAATCGAGGTGGTACCGCGAAGCGACGCTTCGTCCTCTTGAGGGACGAAGCGATTCTTTTCTTGGCCCCGTGTTCGCTGGACCCGGAAAGAGGAAAGATGAAGCAACAGGAACTGGCGAAGGCATACGACTTTCGAGCGACCGAAGCACGCGTGTACGAGATGTGGGAGCGCGCCGGGTATTTCCAGCCGGCAAACGACCCGGCCAGGCCCGGCTTCGATCCGAAGGTGGCTCCGTTTGTCATCTCGATCCCGCCCCCGAACGTGACCGGCGAGCTGCACCTGGGGCATGCCATGTTTGTCAGCATGGAAGACCTGATGATCCGCTACCACCGCATGAAGGGCGTCCCGACGCTCTGGGTCCCCGGTACGGATCACGCGGGCATCGCCACCCAATTGATGGTGGAACGCGATCTCCTGGCCAACGAGCAGGTGACGCGCGAGGAGCTGGGCCGCGAGGAGTTCGTCCGGCGCACCTGGGAGTGGAAAAAAAGGTTCGGCAGCCTCATCACCCATCAAATCCGGCGGCTGGGCGCATCCTGCGACTGGGGCCGGGAACGCTTCACCCTCGACGATGGGCTCTCGCGTGCGGTCCGGGAAGCCTTTGTGCGGCTGTACGAGAAGGGCTTGATCTACCGCGGCCCGCGGTTGATAAATTGGTCCCCGGGCTTGCGGACGGCCGTCTCCGACCTCGAAGTGGAGTACCGCGAGGAGGAGGCCACGCTGTACTTCTTCAAGTACATGCTGAAGGACTCGCAGGAGTTCATCCCGGTGGCGACGGTGCGACCGGAGACCATCCTGGGGGACACGGCGGTGGCCGTGCATCCGGAAGACGAGCGCTACCGGCATCTGGTCGGGCGCACCGCAATCGTCCCGATACTGGAACGGGAGATCCCGGTCATCGCGGATGAGTACGTCTCACGCGAGTTTGGCACGGGGGCCCTCAAGATCACGCCCGGTCACGATCCCAACGACTACGAGATCGCCCAACGGCACGGCCTGCCCGTCATCTCGGTGCTGGACGAATCGGCCAAGATCAACGAGCACGGCGGCCCGTACCGGGCGCAAGACCGCTTTGAATGCCGCCAGAAGCTGTGGGCGGACATGAAAAAGGCCGGCCTGGTGATCAAGACCCAGCCCTACACCACAACCATCCCTCGCTCGCAGCGCGGCGGCGAGATCGTGGAGCCGATGGTCTCGACCCAATGGTTTGTGAAGATCGAGCCGCTGGCCGAGGCTGCCCTGGCGGCCGTGAAGGACGGCCGCATCCGGATCGTGCCGGAGCGGTTCGAGAAGGTGTACTTCAACTGGCTGGAGAACATCCAGGATTGGTGCATCAGCCGGCAATTGTGGTGGGGGCACCGCATCCCGGTATGGTACTGCCCCGACGGCCACATGACTCCTGCCCGCGCGGATCCGTCTGCATGCGGCACCTGCGGTGCCTCAGACCTGACCCAGGATCCGGATGTGCTCGACACATGG
>DATIPW010000345.1:0-2513 GCA_035471605.1 Anaerolineales bacterium
GCGCCCAAGGCCGATGTCAACATCTCGGTGGATCTCACCGCGCCGGCGCGCGACGGCCTGTACACCGGCTTCTTCGAACTTCGCAACGCAGCCGGTGAGCCGCTGAACATCGGCATCGAGAAGACCTTCTGGGTCAAGATCGCGGTCGGCAACGTAACGCCGCCCACGGTGCAGGCCCTGACCATCCCGTCCCCGGCCATCAGCGTCACCCTCGGCTCACAGAAGCCGCCGGGCAGTTGCACCACCTACACCACCAGCGGCTCCTATCCGAACGAGATCGTCCAATTGATCAACGGCGCCCGCACCAACGCCGGCCTCCCGGCGCTGAGCGTTAATCCCCAGCTGGCCGCCGCCGCCCAGGCCCACAGCATCAACATGGCCTGCTACAGCCTGCGCAGCCACACCGGCTACGACGGATCCACCGTCCAGCAGCGCGTGGCGGCCGCCGGATATCCGGGCTCGAATATCATGGAGATGATCTACGGCGGCTACGGCGCCTATCCCCAAAGCGCCTTCAACTGGTGGCTCAACGATCCCGAACACAGCGCGGTCATCTTCAACACCACCATCACCGAGATCGGCGCCGGGTATGCCTACCTCGAGGACAGCGCCGACGGCAACTACTACACCGCGGATTTCGGCAGGCAGTAGGCGCCACCCGCAGCCCGCGGTGCCTGGGCGCGTGCGTGCTGCCACTGCGCATTTTCTTCCCGCATCCAGATCCTGCTCCCCGTGGGACAGGACCGTGCGCGCGTTATTGCGGCGCTTCCGCCTGGTACGTGCCTGTCTGCAACAGGTCTGGATCGTCCGCCGCCTGCGCCGCGAGCATCTGCGCCTGCCGGGCGTAGTTCGTCGAGTCCGCCAGGATCCTCAGTGCATACTCAGGGTTGTGGAAGCCTGTGCTGTTCTCCGCGCTGACAAAATCCCACATGAACTGCGCCGTGCGGTGCAGCGCCCGGGCCTGATCCAGCAGCGCCGGGTCCGCGGTCGCGGTGGCACCCTCGGCCGCCAGCTGGATGGCGTGGATCGCATCCAGCAGGGCGTCCTCGGTCACGATCTTCGTCTCCGCCACCTGCTCCTGGATCGTGTTCACGCGGCCCACTACGTACTCCGTGTCCGCGTGGCATGTTCCGCAGGCCTGCTCCGGGTTCAGCAGCGGGCTGTGCACATCGTGTGACGAGAACTTGGCTGCCCCGTCGCGCACGTACGGCATATGGCAGTCAGCGCACGCCACGCCCGCCTCGAAGTGTGTGCTCCCGGCGGTGAAGAACTCATACTCGGGGTGCTGAGCCTTCAGCATCGGCGTGCCCGTCCCGGGGTAGTCCCAGTCCTTGAAGCCGATCTCCTCGTAGAACTCCAGGATGGAGCCGATATCCGTCCCCTGCGCCCACGGGAAGGTCAGGTACTTGCCCTCACCCTTGAAGTAGTACTCCACGTGGCAGTTGGCGCACACCACCGTGCGCATCTGCTGGCGGGTGAAGTCCTCCCAGTCCAGCCCTTGCGCCGCGAGCGCCTCGTCCAGCGCCGGGTTGGTGACGATCAGCCTCATGGTTCCGGCCTCGTGGCAGTTGGCGCAGCCAATGCTCTCGGTGATATTGGGCGTCATCTCGGCGAAGGTCATCTTGTCGAACTCCGCCATGCCCATCTCGTCCCACAGCTTCGGGTTGTTGGATGACTTGCACGAGTAGCACGTGGCCGGCGTGTGCTTCGGGTCGTCCGGGTCCAGGTTCAGGCGTTTCGTGGCGCGCACGTCCTCCAGCGCGTTGGCGTGTCCGCGGTCATCGTTATAGTCCTTGCTGAAGGCATATCCCGCGAAGAGCCTCACCTGCCGCGGGTCGCGCTCCAGCCAGGAGAACTGCGACGAGCCGCCATACGTCGTGTCGATGTTGTTGGTCAGCGTCTTGTTGAAGGTGTCCAGCTGGTTGGGGAAGTTCACACCCCATTTGTCCGAGTCGGGCTCCTGCGCGGCGATCTCCGTCAGCGCCGCGAAGCTGCGCGGCTGCACGGGCTGGCTGCGTAGGAAGATCAGCACGCCGGCCAGCACGGTCGCCAGCAGCACCACCAGCCCGGTCAGGATCCAGAGCGCGTAGCGTTTCATCAGGTCATTCTCCCTTCGGCTGCGGGTAGAGCGCGGTATCCTGGTAGTTGGCCGAGGCCGCCCCTCGCGCCCCGTGCGCCGCCCGGCGGTGGCACTCCCAGCAGCTGCGTTCGTAGGGTTGCACGCCGGTCATGATGGCCTCCACCGCCTCAGCGTGGCAGCGCAGGCAATTGGTCTGCACGATCCCCTTGGAATTCTGATTGAGACGGATGAGATCGGGCGTCTGCCCCGTGCTGAAGACATACACGTCGTGCATTCCCTGGCGGCCTTTCTCAAAGTAGGTGCTCACCAGGTTGGCATGCGGCAGGTGACAGTCGGCGCATTCCGCCCAGGACTGGTGCGCCGCGCGGTAGTAGTTCTCGTACGCCGCGTCCATCACGTGGCAGTTGGCGCAGGTCTCAGAGGCGGTCCCTGC
>DATIPW010000346.1:0-11412 GCA_035471605.1 Anaerolineales bacterium
ACTACGTCCCCGGTGTCCGCACGGCCCTCAAACCGGGCGGATTCTTCTGCAGCCTGGTGCCGACTTTCAATCAGATCGAGGTGCTGCTCCTGGGACTGAGGCGAAATGGATTTGCCTTCATCGAGGTTTGCGAGATACTGCTGCGCTACTTCAAGCCCGAACCGGCCCGCATCCGTCCGACGGATCGCATGGTTGCACACACCGGATTCCTGGTCTTTGGCAGACGAATCGAACCGGTGCAGGATCAAAGGGGACTAGAATTGGCGCGAGAGATCGGGCTTGCGGCGCCGGACCTGGAAGTGGGACCAAGGCCGGACACCGTATGACTGCTTATCCTTTGCCGTTGATATCTGGAGTCTCAGTTTCATAGCTGGAGGGCAGGTTCAGTGCGAAGACGATTTGCACGGCGGATCAGCAGGCGTTTGGCACGGATACTGCCAGTAGGCGTACCTGCCTTGCTGATCCGCTCGAACCAGCTTGCCCTATTGGGGAATCATGCCGAGGCGGCGGACGGCCTGGAGGAGCTGGCGCGGGCCGCCGACGCCCGCGGCGGGCCGAGGGCGCCCCGGCTCTACGTGGAGGCAGGCCGCGCGCGGCTGCTGGCGGGCCAAACGGAAGCCGGCATGACATTGCTGAGAACCGGACTCCGGGCGTTTGCGGCCGTCGGCCACGAGTACCGACTGGCACGCATCGGCCAACGGATCGTGACAGAACTTGAGCAGGGCGGTTTTCAGGCTGAGGCCGGCGAGATCCGCGCTCTGCTCGCAAGTCTCGGATGGCCACCTGCCGCCGCCCATGGCCAATCCAATGCCGCATCCAAGGCGCAACTCCCGACTCATTGCCAGGACTGCGGGGCTCCCGTTCGCCCCGATGAACTGGAGTGGCTCGACAACGCGACGGCCGCGTGCGACTATTGCGGCAGCCCCATCAGGTCAACCTGGCGGGACCTCCGGTCGCGCAGACCTGCTTTCCAAGCATTCCGCGAAGCGCTTGACGTGTTGATCACCGAAGATCGAATAGCCGACAGACTGAAGGCAGGCCTCCGGGCGACCGACTCAGCCGACGAATATGCGGAGGTCGACATCACGGAGGACACACCGCTGAAATGCGCTGCCGTGTTGATTCCGCTGATACGAGAGGGGGAAGACTGGCGTGTGCTCTACACCCGCCGGACACAGGGAGTGCAGAGTCACAAGGGGCAGGTCTCGTTTCCGGGAGGTGCATGTGATGCAGGGGAGACAATCCCCGAACAGACAGCGCTTCGTGAAGCCTACGAGGAGATCGGAATTCATCCCTCTGCTGTTCGCATATTGGGGCGCTTGAGCAGCCTGGTCACCATCACCGGTTTCCGTGTTACGCCGGTGGTCGGAGTCCTCAGTTGGCCCGCAGCCCTTCGACTCAACCAAGAGGAGGTGGAACGTGTCTTCACGGTGCCGCTCAGTTGGCTCGCCAACGACACCAACCGCTGGGAATTTTCGCTGCGCGGCCGAGGCCGGGGCGTGATCGTGTTCCACCCCTACGAAGGTGAACTCGTGTGGGGCGCCACGGCTCGCATGACGCTCAAGTTCCTGGAGACGCTGGCCCTGTGATGTTGGCGTAGTCACAGGGGTCGCGGCCCGCAGGCAACAACAAAACTCCCCGCCGTGCGTGGCGGGGAGTAATGGTCTAGGCAGAGTACTACTTCTTCTTCTCTTCGGATGGGGCACCCTCTTCGGTGCCTTCGTCTTCCTTCTTCCCGCGCTCCACCGACAACTCCGGCTCCTCGGCCTCGGCTTCCGGAGCGACCACACCTTCAAGAGGCTGCGCAACCGCTTCCACCACCTCTTGCTTGGCATAGGTCGCAACCACTACCATCTCGTCAGGGTCATCGAGAATGCGGACTTTCTCCGAAACCTCCAGATCCCGGACGTGGATTCCATCTCCCACCTCCCGCAGGCCTGAGATATCGACCACGATCCGATCAGGCAGATCCGTCGGGAGGCATTCCACGGACACGGAGTGAAGGCCAGTGACCAGCACGGCATTCAGGTCCTTTGCCGCAGGCGAAACGCCAGTAAGCTCAATGCGCACCTCGGCACGCAGGCTCTCCGTCAGAGAAACAGCAAGGAAGTCCACATGCTTCAGCGTTCCCCTAATGAAGTCACGCTGGCGTTCCCGGACCAGGGCCGGATATTCCTTGCCGTCCACCTCCACGGAGATGAGGCTAGATGATCCAACCCGGCCCAGCGCCAGGCCGGCGCCATGCGCGTCCAAGGCTATGCTGATGGGCTCAGTGTGACGGCCGTAGATGACGGCGGGCAGCTGACCTGCCCGACGCAGTGCGCTCACCTGCTTTCCCGTTATCGCCCGCCGTGTTGCCTTAAGAACAACTTTCTCCATATCCATCTCCTTGAGCGCCTCTCACCCCGATTTCGGGTTACCTTCGCTCACTACTCGGCGTGCCGCGTGCATGAAGCAACGGCATCACCCCTGCCGGATCGCCTGCGCCAATAGCTCAAAGGCCTGAAACGCGGCCACCCGGCAGCAAACGCGCCCCCGCGGAGAGGAGGCGCAAATCCTGAATGCGGATTCTAGCCCTGTGGTGAGGTTTCGTCAAGCGGGCAGCGGGTCCACGTCCTGCAGGCCTCCAAAGAACACTTGTCAAGTCAGGAACGGGAGCCACCTTGGCGGTCGCCGTCCGTCACCGCGCTCGCGGCCATGCGGGGCTGCGACGGTATAATCCTGAGAATTGAGTGCTCCAGATCTGTTCATGAGAAGATACATATACGTCACGGTCTTCATGGCCGGCATGACAACGCTGGCGGCGGAACTGGCCGCCTCGCGATTAATCGGCAACGTCTTCGGCACCAGCAATCTCGTCTGGGCAAGCATTATTGGATTGATCCTCATCTACCTCACGTTGGGATACTTCCTCGGAGGATGGCTTGCGGACCGCTGGCCGCGCCCCGACGTCATGTACCGAATCGTGTGCTGGGCAGCATTCAGCCTGGGATTAGTGCCGCACCTTGCAGGACCGATTCTACGCGCGGCTGCCAGGGCATTCGAAGGTCTGGAAGTCGGAGTCATGCTGGGATCCTTTGCGGCCGTACTGGTGCTGCTAATCATTCCCATAACGCTGCTGGGAACGGTTTCGCCCTTTGCCATCAGGCTAAGCCTCGGCGATCAGCAATCTTCTGGCCGGACAGCCGGCACCATCTACGGCATTTCCACGCTGGGCTCGTTCCTGGGCACCTTCGCACCCGTGCTGTTCACCATTCCCACGCTGGGTACAAGAAACACGTTCTTGCTCTTCAGCGTGGGACTCCTCCTGGTAGCCGTGGTGGGCCTCGGGAAATTCGCGGGTCGGCGCCGGGTCCTGGAACACTTGTGGATGTTCTTTGTATTGGCTGCCTTCTCGGTCGCCAACGCTGGCCAGTCCCTAAAGAACAGCCCGGATCAGGTGTATGAGACCGAGTCGGCCTACAACTACATTCAGGTTCTCCAGAAAGGGCCCCTGACCGTGCTTCGTCTCAACGAGGGAGAGGGCGTGCACTCGGTTTATAGTCCCGATACATTGGATTATGGCGGACCCTGGGAACAGTTTCTGATCGGGCCGTATTTCTACCCCGATGCGGATCCCAGCCGAGTGCGCCGGCTGGCGATCGTGGGGTTAGCCGCTGGCACGACAGCACGCCAAGCCTCGGCTGTCTACGGGCCCATTCCCATCGACGGCTTTGAACTGGATCCGAAGATCGTAGAGGTAGGACGGAGATTCTTTGGCGGGGACATGCCCAATCTGTCCACTCACATAGGGGATGGACGATGGAACCTGGCGCAAAGCCCCCACCAGTATGACATTATCGCGGTGGACGCGTATCGCCCGCCATACATCCCGCCGCACATGACGACTCTGGAGTTCTTCAGGATCTGTGCCGCACACCTGACGGAGCAAGGTGTCCTGGGCATAAATGTAGGCAGCGTCCCGGGGGATCGTCGCCTGATCAATGGTCTGGCAACCACCATGGCTGGGGTTTTTCCAAGCGTGCACCTGATGGACATTCCAGGAACACTCAATACCATGATCTATGCTACGATGGAACCCACCACGCGCTCCGACTTCGCGGCCAACCTGATCCGCTTCCGATCAAACCCCACGATTCACCCGCTCTTGTTATCGACCATGGAAGTGACATGGAGTTCCCTGCTGCCGGGCTATGAAGCCAGTCAGGTATTCACGGACGATCGCGCACCCGTTGAGCGTATTGTGGATGACATGGTGATCAGGTTCGCGTTCGGAGAAGACATCAAAGGACTGCTGCGGTGAACCCATCCAGCGCCATCTGGCGACCTGCGGGCCTGCTTGCGCTTCAGCCAAGGGAGGCAGTAGCGTGCCCCTGGCGGTCTGGTGGATGCACATGAGCAGAGCAGAGGCGATCCTGGCAGGTCTCCAAGCGATTCTCGTTCCGGTCGCATTGGTGGGTCTTGGGGTACGCCTTCTGCTCACCCCTCAGTATCTGGAGCTGGAGTATCGGGTTCCGGGCTTCCCCACCGACGAATACGGGTTCTCCGTCGAAGAACGCACCTATTGGGGGACGTTCGGAATCAACTATCTTCTCAACGATGCGACGCCGGCGTATCTGGGCGATCTCAGATTCAACGATGGAGAGCCGGTCTTCACAAGGCGTGAAGTGGAGCACATGCGCGATGTGAAAGGCGTCGTAGCAGCCGTGTTGCGCGCCTGGTACGGGGCGCTGATGCTCATGGCCGCCCTGGGGATTTGGGCCTGGCGGGCCGGGTGGACCGGGGCCTATCGCGCCGGCCTGAGACGCGGCGGAGGGCTTACCCTGGTCATTGCAGGCGCAGCCGCAGTCCTTGGGACGTTGGGCGCCAGCGGTTCGGGCGGGCTGTTTTGGGCATTCTTCAGTGGATTCCACGGGCTATTCTTCAGCGGCGATTCCTGGCTTTTCGCGTATTCCGACACGCTGATACGACTGTATCCTCTTCGCTTCTGGCAGGATTCGATGCTCTACATCGGTGCACTGGCGACGCTTGGGGGGCTCGCGCTGGTGTTGGGCTTGCGCGCGCGCGCCAGTTCCATGAGGCGTTCGTCGGAGTAGCGCTCGCAGGCCGCCAAGCGGCCATTCCCGATGCATGATGTATAATCCTTGCGTCAGGAGCCTAGGATGCCGGAAAGCCTCAGACTTGAGAACCGCGTTGCGCTAATTTCGGGCGCCGGGCGCGGCATAGGGCGGGCCATCGCAGTGGAATTCGCGCGACGCGGAGCTGCCGTCGTTGTGAATTCCAGGACGGCGAAAGATGCCTCTGCGGTGTGCGACGAAATCACCGCTGAGGGCGGCAAGGCTGCCCCATTCCCGGCTGATGTCGCCGACTTTTCTCAGGCCCAGAAGCTCCTGAAGTTCGCGCTGGATACGTTTCAGGATCTGCACATCCTGGTGAACAATGCGGGAATAACCCGCGATGCATTGATCATGACGATGCCCGAAGAGGACTGGGATACCGTCATTGCCACCAATCTGAAGGGAACCTTCAACTGCTCAAAGGTCGCGGTCAGGCACATGATTCGGCAACGTTTTGGCCGCATCATCAATATCGCCTCCGTGGCCGGGCAAATGGGAAACCCGGGGCAAACTAACTATTCGGCCTCGAAGGCCGGACAGATAGGTTTCACAAAGTCGCTGGCGCGTGAGGTGGCCTCTCGAAACATCACCGTCAATGCCATCGCCCCGGGTTTCATTGATACAGAGATCTTGACGGCGATGAACCCGGAGACTCTTGCCGCAGCCATAAAGCTTGTGCCCCTGGCCCGCAAGGGGCTCCCGGTCGAGGTCGCCTACGCCGCCGCCTTCCTAGCCTCCGACCAGGCTGCCTTCATCACGGGCCAGGTCCTGGGCGTGGACGGCGGCATGGCCATGATGTGACTGGCACCGCACTGGGCACTCAAGGAGCTGCAGCATGCCGGACATGAACAGCCTTCAGGGAAAGACCACGGTCTCGCCGGGAGTCCTGATGGCGATTGCTCACATGGCTGCGCAGGGCGTGCCAGGAGTAAAGGCCGTTGCCCGTCGTCGCCCCGGCGGCGCAATGCTGCTTCGACGGAGTCCAGCGTGGGGAGCGCAATTGGCCGAGCATGGGGGGGTTGTTTCGGGCGATATGTTCCTGGTAATCAAGGCCGGCTTCAACGTTCGCGAGGTTTGCCGGGAAGTGCAGCAGCAGGTGGCACGCGCCCTCCAAGAGATGGCGGGTATGACCCTAGACCGCCTGGATCTTCACGTGGAGGACATCGATTACGAAGGGCTCGAGGCGTAACGCGGCATGAAGCCCCGAACCAGGGCGCGCAGCATTGCCCTGCAGGCTCTTTACGAAATCGATGTTACTCACCACCCTCCTGGCGAGGCTTTGCGGCACCGCCTGGAGGACGAGACGCTTTCCGACGAGCTGGCCGAATTCGCGCGGCAGATCGTGTTTGGCGTGCTCCCACTGGCAGACGAACTTGATCAAGTCATCGCCCAATGCGCACCGGAGTGGCCATTGGAGCAGATCGCGGCGATAGACCGGAACATTCTGAGGGTAGCTTGCTGGGAATTCGCGGTACATGGCGAGACCCCGGTCAAAGTCGCGATCAATGAAGCGGTGGAGCTTGCCAAGATTTACGGTTCCGAGAGCGCGCCGCGCTTTGTCAACGGCGTTCTCGGGAACCTTGCTGACCACCAAGACGAGATCTCGGAGCAGCTCCGGCACACGGGGGTTGAAGCCAAGGCCGATTCCATCCCAATCGCCACCGAGGCCGATTAGATGGAGATCCTTGGGATCGGCCCGGCTGAACTGCTTTTGATCGTTGTCCTAGCGCTCATCATCCTCGGTCCAAGAGACATGCAGAAGGCCGGGGGTACTATCGGGCGCTGGCTGCGACGACTCGTCACCTCCGATGGCTGGAAGTTCTTCCAACAGACCTCACGCGAGATCCAGACCCTGCCCAACCGGCTGATGAGAGAAGCCGCACTCGACGAACTCAAAGACATGGAGCGGGAGCTCCGGAAACCTCTGAGCACCCTCGAAGGCGGCACGGATCCAAAGACGGCGGCTGCGGAACCCCGGCGGGGCACGCCCACGGCGGGATCCCAGCCTGAACCGCGGATCCTTCGCTCATCCCCGCCACCATCCGGCTCCGCAACTCCCAGCCGTGAAGAAGGCAAGTAGGTTTCTCCGGGAGGCGTTGCGCCTGGTGACACTCCCCTTCCGCGCGGCGTGGTGGATGCTGAAGCTTCCACTGCGCGCCTCCTCCTCCATCAGAACATTCATGCTGACTGAGCCGGAGGAGCACCCTCTCGATGATGTGTTCGCTGATCTTGTACAAAACCGGCAAGCGAGGCAGTTGTTCTGGGATCAGGTGGAGGCGCTGCGAGCCCATCTGCTCAGGGCGGTATTGGGAATCGTTGCAGGAGTAGCCATCTCCTTTGCCTTCACGGAAAGGCTGGTTCAGTTCCTCGCTGAGCCCGTCGGTGGGCTGGGTGCCCTGCGAGCCATTGAAGTCACGGAGTCCGTCGGCGTCTTCATGAAAGTTGCGATGCTTGCGGGCATCTCGCTATCTCTACCCTATGTGGCCTTTGAGTTCTGGTTGTTTGCCGCGCCTGGCCTGCGGCCGCGCGAGCGACTGTTCGGCATGGTGGGCATACCCCTGGCCGCCCTGTTTTTCGTAGGAGGGATGGCGTTTTCCTACTACGTGCTGTTGCCCAGTGCGCTTCCGTTTCTCCTGAATTTCCTCGGGATACAGGCCGAACTGCGGCCTCAGGCATACTTCTCCTTCATCACGGGCCTGATGTTTTGGATCGGACTGGCATTTGAGTTTCCGCTCGCGATCTACATCATGACCGGCATGGGTCTTGTGAAACCCCAGGGATTAAGACGGCAATGGCGCCTGGCGATCGTGATCATCGCCGTCCTGGCCGCTGCCATCACGCCAACGGTCGATCCGGTCAACATGGGTTTGGTGATGCTCCCCATGAGCATGCTCTATTTCATCAGCATTGGCCTGAGCTACATCGCGAGCGCCAGCAGGAGGACGTCGCGCGAGGTTCGGGCGCGTCAGGAGGAATCGGTGTGAATGCGCTCACGCGCCGCCTGGTGGTGGCAGGCCTTTGCCTGCTCGTGATCGTCGCCTCGGGCTGCACATTCTCCCTGATGAAGGTACCGGCACCCTTGGCCGCTAATACCTCAGCCCCGCCTGCGAGTGCAGGCACGCCCACCAGCATGCCTCGCGCGCAGTCAGTTTTCATGGTGCAGATTCCGAAGGCACTGGCCGGCGGTGAGTCCCTTGGCTTGGAGCTTCTGGATGAAGTGACTGGCCTGGCCCTGAATGCCGAGCTCTATCCAATGCAGCAACTTGACGACGTCACCCATACGGCCACCTTGGCGCTCCCTCATCGGTCAATCGTCAAATACCGGTACGTGCGGCTGGGAGCTGGGCACTTTCCGGAAGACACCGCCCTGGATGATCCTATTCGCTATCGCCTGTACGTTGCCACCGGCCCCGCGGAGATCCGAGACGTGGTCAGCGGCTGGAGCGACCAACCCAATGTCGGGACAAGAGGCAGCATTCAGGGCCAGGTACTCAATGCAGATACCGGAAGCCCAATTCCGGACATCATGGTTGCTGCCGCAGGGCAGACTGCCTTGACGGATTCGGCTGGACGATTCAAACTGCAGGGAGTAGGGGTCGGGACTCACAACCTCGTGGCCTATGCGTTGGATGGGACGTATCAGACGTTCCAGCAAGGGGCCGCGGTCGCGGCTGGCCTAAACACCACGGTTGAACTCGGGCTACACCCCTCTCCACTCGTTCGGGTTACGTTTGTTGCCTCCGCACCCGGCGATGTTCAGGGGGCACCCGTGCGGATTGCCGGCAATCTCTTGGAACTCGGAAATTCGTTTGCCGATCTGGAGGGCGGCCTAAGCACCGTTCCCGAGCGAATGCCTGTCATGACGCTGCAACCAGACGGACGCTACACTGCCACCATCAGCCTCCCCGCCGGCACCTACGTGCAGTACAAGTACACGCTGGGCGACGGATTCTGGAATGCGGAACAGCACTCGGGTGGCGGCTTCCGCTTGCGCGAGTTGATCGTGCCGTCGCAAGATGTCCTCATTCAGGATAGCGTGGACACCTGGATGGCCGGCACATCCTCTCCAATCGTCTTTGAAACGACAGTGCCGTCCAATACGCCAGTCCAGGATCCTATCTCAATCCAGTTCAACGCATACGGCTGGACTCAGCCAATTCCGATGTGGCCCATGGGCGGGAACCAATGGGCCTACAAACTGTATGGTCCCTTGAACACCCTGGGGAGTCTGCGCTACCGCTACTGTCGTGCCGGGCAATGTGGCAGCGCGGATGACCTGGCCACGGCCGGGGAAGACGCGCAAGGTCGGTCCGTGCAAACCAGCTTGGTACCCCAGGATATCAAGGATACGGTTGCAGAGTGGGCCTGGCTGGGAGAGACAGACCCTGGCACGCTCGTGGCGGCGGAAATTGGCTCTCGGCCCGCGGGTTTTGTTGCGGGCATCGAGTGGCAGGCCGACTATCGGCCAAGCTGGGTCTACTACAACCCGCAGTCAGTTCAGGGCGTTCAGGCACTGGGGGCGAACTGGATAGTTTTCACACCGGGGTGGACCTACGGTGGGTCCTCGCCCCTGCTGTTCGGCCTGGCGCCCGGGACCGAGCCCTTCTGGCTTGATTCAGCGATCATGATCAGCCAAGCGCGCGCCGCTGATCTCAACGTGGCTGTATTTCCCACACCACGTTTTTTGGGTTCATCCGCGGATTTCTGGGCTGCAGCGCCCCGGGATCCGGCCTGGTGGAACTCGTGGTTCGAGCACTATCGCGCTTTCGCGCTGCACCATGCAGACCTCGCCACCCAGACCGGTTCACAGGCACTTGTTCTGGGCGGCGAAGGGCTAGATCCGGCACTTCCGGGGGGTCTGCTAGCCGACGGTTCCGGCTCGAATGTCCCGGCGGACGCGGACGCTCGCTGGCAGGCGATACTTGCCGAGGCCCGGCAGCACTTCAGCGGGGAGATTTGGTGGGCACTTCCCTTCCGGGCGGGCCTAGCGTCCACCCCGTTCGCTTTCCTCCGGGAGGCCGATTACGTCTACATCCTTTGGAGCTATGGGCTGGATCAGGGTGCCGAAGCCGGGCAGGGTGACCTCGCTGCCGAGGCCGGCAGGCTGCTGGACAGTGAGATTGCCCCGCTGTCCTCGGCTGTGGGCAGACCAGCCATCCTAGGCATCGCTTATCCATCCGCCGGCGGAGTGCGCTCGGGGTGCTACCCACCAGACGGCGCTTGTTTGGCGTGGACGGACTTGAGTCAGCCAAACAATCCGCCGCAGATTGGCCTGGATCTGCTCGGGCAGGCAGATCTCTACGACGCCATGCTCAATGCTGCAAATCCGCGGCCATTCATTGTGGGCCTTGTCAGCAGGGGGTTCTACCCGCCCACGCTTCTTCAGGACAAATCAGCGTCGGTGCACGGCAAGCCCGCGGCGGATCTCCTTTGGTATTGGTTCCCCCGGCTCACCGGCGTGGTTCGGTAGGACCGGGCCGCAGTCCCCGGGCACGGCACCACTTGGCCCACGGCCAGGTGCTAGAGCACCCCAGTATCCGGCATGAATGCGTCCATGAGACCGACCAGCGCCCCTCAGCAGGACCGCCTTTCAAGTGCCCAGCACAACGGAGCGCAGGAGCTGGAAGTTGAATCTGCGCACAGCCTGCAGTCAAGAGCCGGAGAAAGGGACGGGCCTGCGCCGACGGGCCTCCTTCCTTAAGAGTCCCGTAGTCTAAGCTTTCCCTACCCTTGCCGTTCTGAATCATGGTATAAGATTCTTGCCCTGCGGTGTTCGTGATACTGCGTTTACGTTTTGAGCCAACACTGATTTGAGGGGCTTCAATCTCTCGAAAACAACGCGATAGGCCAGAGCCAAGGCGGCGTTTCCGGGTCGGAGCCCACCTGCGAAAGCAGGTTCAAAACCCCGCAGCACACGGCACATGCGGGGTATTTTATTCCGGCCTTGGCCGCATGGCTTTGGCGCCACTCGCTGAGTGCCGGTGAGCCGTTGGCACAGGAGAACTGCCTTGCCCACCATGCCGCGCTCCGGCTGGGCCGAGGCTTGGTGGCCGTCCCGGCAGGCGGCGCTTGACTGGGCAAGACCTCGCGAGTAGAATGCACCGGTTTGGACAATTGAATAGCGGAGAACTAGCGGCTGGGTCTTGGCGCCTTGCCAAGATCACGAGGTGGAGGTTCCGTCCCGCGAGGGACGCGCTAAGGATCGACCCCGGAGCGTCTTTCGGCTCGATCCAAAAATCGAATCGATCAGCGGATGCCTCTGGAGCCATTCACAGGCTCCCTTCTCCCTTCCAAA
>DATIPW010000347.1:0-5149 GCA_035471605.1 Anaerolineales bacterium
CGACAGGATTTACAGCCGACCAGGGAAAGAGCAACCTTTTCGTCCTGCAGCGCGTGGAGATCCGGTCTTTGGAAGATCCGCGGACTCTATCGCGATTCCTGCCGTGGCACGGCGATCCGGCTTTCCTGCCGCCCTTCACGCCGACACCGACGACGCGGCCGACGCGGACCCCTGTTCCCACCTACACCCAGTATCCCACCCGGACGCCCGCCGCCACGCCGACCCCATAGCACCGACATGGATCCCCTCTGGGCATGCAACAGGGAGCCGGTCACCGTCGTTGGCGGACCACAGCATCAGTTTGCCGGCAAGGGTTCGATCTGTGAAGAGAGTGGCCAATCATGGCCAGAGGCGATCGTAGAAATCGCTGGGCAATTCATGCAGTGCGTAGACACGCACATATTCGATCCCGTTAAGCCAGATGGTCGTCTCGGGCGTCAGGTCTTCCAACGCAAGCATTACATTCGCCGGGGCGTTCCTGCCATGCTGAAGGGCGTAGTAGATCACAAGGTATTGCGATCGCCGCAGGACCTGCTGCAACTGAGGAACATTCTCTGCCTCCGCATACACGGTCTTGAGGGGCTCGGTCTCTCCCCGGAAGAAGTAGGAGAAGGGGCCGCGTCCGTAGAAGGCCACCGCCGTGGCCTCAGAGGCCCCGGGCTTGGCATCCAAGTAGGCAGCCGCCAGGTCCAGCCCCTCCCCATAGCCAAAGTTGGGGTTCTGGCGCCCGGCCTCCGATGCCTCCATCAAGGGGTTGAAGTAGGTGTAATAGTAGGGGAAGAACGGCAGCGCGCTGGCGGCCTGGAGCGCGACCACGCCGCTCACAACCAGGGCAGGGACCAGTCGAGCCTTGGCCGGCCAAAGCCGGGCCGCCCAGCGTGACACGAGCTCGCAATAGCCTACGGCGGCAATGATATCCAGCGCAGCATAGGATGTCAGCACGTAGTGCGCGGAATTCCTGCCTTGAGCTATGCCGAACATGGCGATGAAGAGCGCACCCGTGAATGCAAGGACAAGCAGCACCAGCCGCCGGCGAGGATCCATCCCGATCAACGCCAGCACCGCCAGGATCGCGCCAACCCAGACCACAGGGGTAGTCCTCCAGGCCATGGATTGCAGATAGAGCCCGACATCAACCAAGCTCGGATGGAACGAGAGAGTGGCGCCAGGCACAGCAGCCGACAACCGCGTTCCCCCCAGGCCATAGCTGAGAGCGTTGCCGAAAACCTCCTGCAACATCCTGGCCGGTTCCGTCCACATGCCCGGCCAGAGAATGGCATAGGTCCCGACCAAAGAGGCCAGCCAAATTCCCAGGTCCCTGAGCCTGCGTGCCAGCCGCCGGCTTCGATCTCGCGCCGGGCTGCTTGCGGGACCTGCGAGTAACAGCAGAATGGCAAGGGGTACGATAACAATCGAAGACGACTTGGTCAGTTGTGCAAGCCCGGCAGCGGCGCCCGAAGTCAGCAGCAGCAGGAATCTTCCATCATCAAACACATAGGCCATCAGGCTCAGGATCGCCACAAGTACGAACAGCGTCATGATGCCTTCATGGTTGATAAGTCGGGAGTGGCCCAAGTAGAACGGATCCAGTGCGACCATGAGCGTCGCAGCCAGTGCGAGTCGCTCATCCAACAGGCGCCGCAACAGAAAAAAAAGGACAATCAGAAGGCCAGTGATCAGGAGTGCTTGAAGCAGGCGAGCGGTGGTCAAGAGACCCAGAGGGCTGCGTTCGTGCGCCAGGAGGAATTGCTCCAGGCTGTCCTTGTAGACGTCAAAGTACCCCTGCCCGAACCCCCTGTACTGGGGGAAATACAGCAACATGGCCGCCGCCACGATCCACATGGTCGTTACTGCCGGATGGTAGTCATAGACCGTGCTGGCAAACTCTCGCTGGCCCAGCGCATAGTAGAAGTCCGATCCGGCTGTGAGCCAGTACGGTTCATCCACAGTGGCAAACAGGTTGATCCCGATGCTGCGCGGAACAAGCGAGAGGCCAATCAAAGCAAGGCTCACGGGAAGCAGGCGGGGCAATCTTCGCACAGCAGGCATTATACAGGGGAGGCCGGACGGCCTTGGCCCACTTGACAGTGGATTGCTTTGGGTGATAATTGCGGGAACCAGAAAAGGCACTGACGGAGAAAAGTACGCCGAAGGAAACCGACAGAGAAGCCGGGAGATGCGTTGAGATCCCGGTGCGGCGGATACCGGCCGAAGTTCCCTCCCGAGCCGTCTGAGTGAACGGTGTACGGCACCTGGTAGTTCAGACCGCTGCCTCGGCGTTACTTGAGGGGCTGATGTTTGTCAGCACAGAGAGAGCCGCAAGCGGCTAATTTGGGTGGTACCGCGGGACCAATCGCCTCCCGTCCCATAGTAGGACGGGAGGATTCTTGTTGTAGCGGCCTTTGACCCGGGTGTGACCCCTTCAACCTTGAAGGCGGAGGTGCTGGATGTTGGAAAAGCTGAAGGAGATCGAAAACACCGCCATGCAGGCGCTGGGCAGAGCGCAGGATGCCGCAGCTCTTGAAGCGTGGCGCATCGGGCATCTGGGCAGGAACTCAGCCCTCATGCAAGTCTTTTCAGCGCTGCACGGTCTCGCCAAGGAGGAGCGACCGACGGTTGGCCAGGCAGCCAATCGGGTCAAGACAACTCTTGAGGAGGCACTTGCGGCGCGAGCAGGCGAGATCAGGCGTCGCGAGCTTGAGCAAGCTCTGGGTGAAAGCCGGCTGGATGTGACGCTGCCCGGCCGCCCCATTCATCACGGGCGCCTGCATCCATCCACGCAGCAACTGCGCCGGGTTCTTTCGATCCTGGCGGAGATGGGCTTTCAGGTGTACACCTCCCCGGAAGTCGAAACGGACGAGCTCAACTTCCAGCTCCTGAATTTTCCGCCACACCATCCGGCGCGCGAGATGCAGGATTCGCTGTACCTGGAGGCGCCGGACCGTGGCGACAATCCCTTGGTGCTGCGCACCCACACCTCGCCCGGGCAGATACACGCCATGCGCGAATTCTCGGGTCGCGATCCCAAGAATCCTCCGCCGATTCGGATCGCGCTGCCCGGAATGTGCTTCCGGCGCGAGCAGATCACCGCCCGATCGGAGATCCAATTCAATCAGGTCGAGGGGCTGGCTGTTGGTCGGAACATCACATTCAGCGATCTCAAGGGTACCCTGACCGATTTCGCACGGCGCATGTTCGGACAGCAGGCCCGGGTCCGATTCCGCGCCTCCTATTTCCCGTTCACCGAACCCTCGGCGGAAATGGATGCGGAGTGCTTTGTATGCAGGGGCACAGGCTGCGCCGTCTGCAAAGGATCCGGCTGGCTTGAGATCCTGGGTTCCGGCATGGTGCATCCGGTGGTGCTGCAGAACGGCGGATACGATCCCCGTCGCTACACCGGATTTGCCTTTGGTATGGGCACTGAGCGCCAGCTGATGCTGCGCTACCGGATTGAAGACATTCGATACTTCTGGGGAAACGATGTGCGTTTCCTCGAGCAGTTCTAGGAGGCCGCCATGAAGCTTCCCATTTCCTGGCTGCGGGATTTTGTGGATCTGAACGGCCTTGCGGTGGAGGAGATCGCCCGCCGCCTGACCCTTGCCGGGCTCGAGGTCGACGAGATCAACTATGTCGGCCTGCCCCTGCCGATGCGCGGACCCAATGAGCCTCACCAGTTCAGGACGCGCGGGATCGCCTGGGACCCCCAGCTGATTGTCGTCGCAGAGGTACGCGAGGTCAAGCCACACCCCAATGCTGACCGCCTGACTCTCCTGGACCTTTGGGATGGGAAGCAGCAGCACACCGTGCTGACGGGCGCGCCGAACATCTTTCACCTCAAGGGCCAGGGCAAGCTGGCCACCCCGCTCAAGGTCGCCTATGCCAAGGAAGGCGCCACACTCTATGATGGGCATGCGCCCGGGTTGCAGCTCACGACGCTCAAGCGGGCCACGATTCGGGGCGTCGTATCCTACTCCATGGCTTGCTCGGAGAAAGAACTCGGGATTTCTGAAGAACACGAGGGGATCATCCTGCTCGAAAGCGATGCGCCCCCGGGCACGCCGCTGGCGGATCACATGGGCGACGCCGTGCTGGATATCGACATCCTGCCGAACATGGCGCGCAACGCGAGTGTGCTGGGCGTGGCCCGCGAGCTGGCCGCCCTGACAGGTCGCAAGTTGATCCAGCCGCACCACAGGCTCAAGACATCGGGCGCAGGGATCAAGCCCCTCGTATCGATCGAAATCACCAACGCGGAGTTGAATCCCCGCTTCGTGCTTGGCCTGATCCGGAATGTGCGGCTGGGCCCAAGCCCGTACGAGGTCCGGCGCCGCCTGAAGCTGGCCGGCATACGTCCGATCAACAACATTGTGGACGCCACCAACTACGCCATGCTCGAGCTGGGACAGCCCCTGCACGCCTTCGACTACGATGCTCTGCAGCAGCGCGCCGGCAGGGATCACGTCAAGATCATCACCCGTGTTGCGCGGCCGGGTGAGGTGCTGGAGACCCTGGATGGAGTTCAACGCTCACTCACGCCGCTGAACGTGCTCGTGTGCGACAAGCGGGGTGTACTGTCTCTGGCGGGCGTCATGGGGGGCGCCCAAACTGAAGTCACTGAAAAGACGACAAACGTGCTGCTGGAAGGCGCCGCCTGGAACTTCATCAACATACGCCGAACGGCGCGGGAGCACAACCTGCCCTCAGAGGCCTCGTTCCGCTTCTCACGCGGGGTGCACCCAACGCTGGCAGCCGCAGGTGTGCAGCGCGGCTTGCAGTGCATGGCCTCCTGGTCCGGGGGTACGGTGGCGCCCGGGCTTGTCGATAAGTACCCGCTCAAACCCAGGGCGGCAACGGTTGCCTTCACCCCGGCCGACGTCAAGCGCCTGCTGGGCATCGAGCTTGGGGCGGGTGAGATCGTGCGCTTGCTGCAGGCCCTGGAATTCAAGTGCAGGGTCCAGGCGCCGACCCGGCAAACCAAGGGCGGCCAGCGCGCCAAGCCGGCAGCGTCCAATCCCCGGATCACTGTCACTGCGCCGCCTCATCGCATGGACATCGCCAACGGCGTAGTTGGTTTGGCCGACGTCATGGAGGAGATCGCGCGTCTGGTTGGATACGACCGCATTCCGTCAAGCCATATGGCTGACTCGCT
>DATIPW010000348.1:0-2742 GCA_035471605.1 Anaerolineales bacterium
TACACCCTGACGCGCTACGATCTTTTTGGCATGATTGGATTGCACTCCCCGGTCATTTTCAATGACGACGCGGCGGTCCTGGAGCGCCTGATCGTCGCGGTCCCCGTCGACGCCTGGCCGCGCCTGTGGCTGGACTCTGGCGATCGCGACAGCGACCTGGGCCCCACACGCCGGTTCGAAGACTTGTTGACTACCTACGCCGTACCGCACGAGTGGCACATCTTCCTCGGGGATCACACCGAAGCCTACTGGCGGGCGCATGTTGCGGAGTACCTCGAGTGGTACGCGAACGGATTTCGCGAGCTGGGGGCACCGGTTCCGACTATCACGCCCACACCCTGACCTGGCGCCGCGAACCCTGCTGATATAATCTCCGCATGCCCCTCACCTCGGCGGAAGTTGAGCACATTGCTGAACTGGCGCGCCTTGAACTCAGCGCCGAACAGAAGGCACTCTACCGCCAGCAACTTTCGAAGATCCTGGACTACATCGCCAAGTTGGGCGAGCTGGACACATCCTCCGTGCCCCCCACGGCCGGCGCAGGCCTTGCGCGCATGGCCTTGCGCCCAGATCGACCCCACCCGGGCCTCTCCACCGAGGCACTGCTCCGGAACGCACCCGAGACGGAAGACGATCAGTTCAAGACCCCGCCGGTCTTTGAATAGCCGCGCCAGCCGGCCATGCCGCCGCCAGCATCGGGGCGATCGGCTGGCTCGCTCCCCACAATGACTGCGCTCACCGACCTGAGTCTCACTGACATGCAGCGAGGCCTTGGAGATGGCCTGTTTTCCAGCCGTGAGCTTGTGCAGGCGGCTCTGGATCGCATTGCCCGCTTGGAGCCATCCCTGCACGCCTTCCTCCACGTGGGGGCTGAGTCGGCGCTCCACCGCGCGGATCAGGCGGATGCTGCCAGGAGCCAAGGAAAGCGGTCTGCGCTGTTGGGTGTTCCGGTTGCCATCAAGGATGTACTGACCGTCGAGGGCATGCCCTGCACCTGCGGGTCGAAGATCCTGGAAGGCTTTGTCCCGCCCTATACGGCAACCGCCGTGCGGCGCCTGCTGGAGGCCGGCGCGGTGATCCTCGGCAAGACCAATACGGATGAATTTGCCATGGGCTCATCGACGGAGAACTCGGCCTACGGTGTCACCCGCAACCCTTGGAACCCGGAGCGCGTTCCCGGCGGCTCCTCCGGCGGAAGCGCGGCCGCCGTGGCCGCGCGTTATGTGCCGGCGGCCCTGGGCACCGATACGGGCGGCAGCGTCAGGCAGCCTGCCTCCCTCTGTGGTGTGACCGGACTGAAGACGACCTACGGACGCGTGTCCCGCTACGGGTTGGTGGCCTTTGGCTCCTCGCTGGACACCGTGGGCGCCTTCGGGCGAAGCGCCCAGGATGTGGCCGCCATCTTCTCGGTGATGGCTGGCGGCGACCCGCGCGACGCCACATCCACGGATGTCGGCATCCCGAAGATCGATCTTGAATCCGTGCAGGGTGACCTGCCTCTGAGCGGTCTGCGGATCGGCGTGCCCAAGGAATACCTGATCGCCGGGATCCAGCCGGATGTCCTGCACGCCGTGCGCGCGGCAGTGCAAGTCCTCCAGGAACTGGGGGCCACCGTTCGCGACGTGTCCCTGCCGCATACGGAATATGCGCTTCCGGTCTACTACATCCTGGCCCCGGCGGAAGCCTCCGCCAACCTGGCACGCTTTGACGGGGTTCGCTACGGGGCCCGCGCAGCGGCGGATGCGATGCGCCAGTTGTACTCCCGCACGCGCGGGCGGCACTTCGGCTCGGAGGTGACCCGCCGGATCATGATCGGAACCTATGCCCTGTCGGCCGGCTACTACGATGCCTTCTACGGACAGGCTCAGCGTGTGCGTACGCTCATCCGGCGCGATTTCGAGGCCGCCTTCGAGCACGTGGATCTTCTGGCCGCGCCCACGGCTCCGGGCACCGCCTTCAAGATCGGGGCTCACGCCGATGACCCGCTGGCGATGTATCTGGAGGACGTGTTCACGTTGCCTGCCAATCTGGCAGGCCTTCCCGGCATCTCCCTGAGCGCCGGTTTTGATCGGGATGACCTGCCGATTGGGCTGCAGCTTCTGGCGCCGGCGTATCGTGAAGACGTGCTGCTGCGAACGGCACACGCCTATCAGCAGGTAACGGATTGGCACGCGCGTGCACCGGCGCTCTAGCGGTTCCCGCTGCAACGGCACATGGGGCGGAAAACTCGCACCGGTGGCCCCCGCTTCCCGCGAGCATCCTGACAATGCGGATGGCTGTAACCGCGTGTATCATCGGCGGTATCACCCGCCACGACGCAAGACCTCAGAACCGGCCAGAACGGGGAGTCCAGAATGGATACCCGGGCTGCCCGAATCCGGTGGTCGAAGTCACGGACGTGCGGTGCCCGTTTTGAGAGCGCAGTCATGAATATCCTTGTCACCGGCGGCGCCGGATATATCGGCTCCGCCACGGCGGAGGCCCTGCTGCAAGCCGGGCACTCCGTGACCGTGTACGACTCGCTGGTCACGGGCCATCGCGCCGCGGTGCCGGCTGCGGCGACGTTCGTGGAGGCGGCCCTGGAGCAGCGCGCTGTGCTCTCGCGCGTCCTGACCCGCGGCGGCTTTGACGCCGTGATGCACTTCGCGGCGTTCATTGAAGCCGGCGAATCGATGAAAGAGCCGGGCCGGTTCTACACCAACAACCTGGGCAACTCGCTGTCGCTGATCGAGACTGCCGCCC
>DATIPW010000349.1:0-2057 GCA_035471605.1 Anaerolineales bacterium
GAATGGATTCAGCGCAAAGAATGTCAGCCAGCTTCCTGCCGAGGTTCCGTAGATGCTGTGGGTGAACGTGCCCCACCAGTGTTTGATCTGACCGCTCACCGGTGTGGGCGTCCCAAAGGCAAGCTGGTTCCAGAGCATGTAGGCGGCCAGCATCCCGCCCAGGATGCCATAGAAGACGGCGCCCTCTCGCAGCCATCGCCTCCCGTGTTCGCGCAGCTCGGACGAGGAGCTCAGGTTTCCCGCCGGGCCAGAGCGCGTGCCAAAAAAGACGGCGCCGAGTCGGATCCCCAACACCAGCCCCAGCGTCACGGCAGCCTCCAGCAGCAGGATCGCCCGCGAGTAGACGGGGAGAACCCCCGCGGCGCTGCCGCCCAGCAGGACAAGCGCTGGCAGGGAACTCCCGACGGCCACTGCGAGTACCAGCCTGGCGAGGTACTGCCCCCGGCGCCCGCTCGACGGCTTGCCGTATAGCCCGAACAGGAAAAACACGGGAATCTTGCAGACGATTTCTGCGACGAGCATGATCGTAACTGCTTGTTGGGAATCATAGTAGGCCGCGAAGCCCAGACGCATGACGAACGCGGACACAGTCGCGATCACGAGTGCCAGCAGGTCAAAGGGCAAATAGAATCTGGCAGGGGTGTCACGAAATACGATCCATATGCCAACGATCAGGCAGAAGAACGCCAGGTCCAGCCTTCCGAACGTCACCAGCACGGCCAACGCGGCCAAACCCGCGATCTGGCGCAGGCTTGGTGGGCGCGTACGCCACGTCTTCTCAAATCGATGGAGTGCGTGCAGCAGTACGAGGACCAGGAACAGGGTAACGCTGGATTCCACGCCGGTCTTGTACAGGAACACCAAGATGTGGGTGTTGAACGCCCAGAAGCATGCCGCGAGAACGCCGGCCACCTCAGATATCGTGTCCCGGATCAACCGGTACAGCAGGATGGCCGTTGCGGCTTGGAGTGCGCCGATCAGCAGGGCCAGTATGCGCAGAGGCAGAATGAGGTCAATCCGTGCCAAGGCGAAGATCGGGACGGATATCGCCAGCCACAGCGGATGGTAGCCATTCGTGATGTGGATGCCGTCAAAGGTGCTGCCACGACCTTCGCTGATATTCTGGGCAACCTTGAAGTAGTAGTAGGCATCATCCCGGATAAACCACCGGTTGGGAAGGTTGTAGGCATCCGAGAATGCAGCGAAGAGCGTCGCGCTGAGGACGATGACGGCAAGTGCAATTTCAAACCACGCGCGGCGGCCAGGCATGCGCCTATCCTATCTCCAGCGTTATCTTGCCAAAGTGCTGGGCGCGTTCCAGGCGGCGCTGGGCCTCCGCCGTGTTCGCCAGTTCGAAGGTGCTGTCAATCACGGGCGCAAGCTGGCCCGAAGTCACCAGATCCAGCACCGTGACGAAGTCCTGCATGGGGCTCATCGTTGAGCCGATGATCGAGATGTGTCGGTAGAAGATGAACCGATTGTCGATCTCCACGACGGCGCCGCCGCTGCTGCCCACTGTAAGCAGTCTGCCTCCCTTGCGCAGAGCGCGCAGGCTTTGCGGAAACGTGGTGCCGACGTTGTCGACCACCACATCGACGCCGCGCTTGTCGGTTGCTGTATGGGCCGCGCGTGACCAGTCCTCGACTTCCGCCCGGTTGAGGGTCACGTCGGCGCCAATTGCCCTGGCCTTTTCAAGCTTGTTGGCGTCTGAACCGACCACGATCACGCGCGCACCCCGGAATTTCGCCACACGGAGGGAAGCCGTATTGACTCCTCCCCCAGCCCCCACGATCAGGACTGTCTCGCCCGGCTGCAGCGCGCCGAGCGTCACAAGCGAGTGCCAGGCGGTCTGGAACACCAGAGCTGCGGCCGCGGCCACCTTGAAATCGAAGTCCTTCGGCAGCCGATACAGCTGGCGGCTTGGAAGACATACGTACTCTGCATACGTTCCGCGAACCGTCTCGCCGAGCAGGTGCCAGGCGCGGCATCGGTTGTCCCACCCGGAGGCGCACATCTCGCACTCGCCGCATCCCAGATTCGCATTGACTACGACGCGG
>DATIPW010000350.1:0-4288 GCA_035471605.1 Anaerolineales bacterium
CCGATGCGATACGCCGCGTCCTTGAGCATGCTCCACGGGCCCAGGAGCACCGCCGAGTAGATGATGGCCGAGCCCAGCATCACAAAAGACTTGAAGGCCTCATCCAGGCGCGCCGCCGGCTGCTGCAGGTCGGCCGCGAACGGGCGCAGGTTGATGGCGATGTTATCGTGCGGGCAGGTGCGGATGCATTCCATGCACAGCCCGCAGTAGGTGTTCTTGGTCAGCCCGCCGGGGAAAACGTCCCACGGGCAGCCGTAGCCCTCGGCGGATCCGTTGTAGCACGGCTTGCCCAGGCAGGCGGCGCACACCGGCTTTTCCTTGATGCGCAGCTCGATCGGAGCTGCCTGCGAATACAGACCGATGAAGCCGCCGACGGGACACAGGTAGCGGCAGAATGAGCGGCGTTCGAAGGCGGCGCTCAGGCCGATGGCCGCCAGCAGCAAGCCGGCCAACACCACAGCCGTCACCAGCGGTGAGGTCAGCAGCTGCGCGCTGAACAGCGCCAGCAGCAGGAAGGCCGCGCTCTGCAGCCAGATGTTTCGCAGGGGCCGCGGCCAGCGCAGCCTGCGTCGCGGACGCGCATCCGCCGGACCGAGAACGGCTCCACGCTGCAACCACTCGCCGGGCAATGGGATCGGGCACACCGCGCACCAGGCACGTCCCAGGAAGGGAACGGCCACCAGGATCAACAGCGCCCACCAGGCGATCCATACGAACACGACACTGAAGTTGCTGCTGCCGACCGGCGAGGCCATCAAGCCGGTGACGATCGCGAACAGGTACGCGGCCAGCATCAATACCAGAACAACCAGCTGCGGGTACCGGTTCTTCAGCAGGGGTTTCACCCCGGCCAGCGCGGTCAGTTCCAAGCGGCTCATCCCAGCGCATCCCCCTGCGGAGACTTGCGCAATGTGAGCAGCATGCCCAGGGCGCCAAGCACAGTCACGCCGACGCCGCGGTAGAACATGATCGGGCTGCCCACCATCAGTTTGCCGATCATGAATGGATGCAGCGCGCCGCAGGTGACGCTGCACCTCAGGCGGAATGAGCCGGGTCGGTCTGCCACAAACGTCAGGGATTCGGTCTTGCCCGGATCGGCTTCGACGGAGACGCCGTAGCCGTCGACATACACACCGTGGACCACATCCGTGCTGGTCAGCTGGATGACCACGGTGTCGCCGCGATTGACCTGCACCTCAGCCGGGGCAAAGGAGAACTGGCTGGCGTTCAGCCGCAAGATGCGCTCCGCCGGCCGTGGGGGCGCGCCGGCCGGGGGTGGCGCAAAGGCGACGACCAGCGCCGCCAGCGCGACCAACACCCAGGTGACGCGGGAGGCGGCGAGGCTCAGGCCGGCCTCCGTTCCGCGGCCACCGCTGAAGTTGGCGATGCGCACATGCGGCGGCCTACTCCATGTTGGACGTCCCGTACTGGGAGTACGTGGAGTCCACATAGGCCCGGATCTCAGGCACTGACCTGCCGTCCTTCAGCAGCCGCATCGCATCCAGCGTGATGTCCACACAGATGGAGCAGCCCAGGGCGTGACTATCGAAGTGGATCGCCCCGTTCGTGTCCCCCTCGCTGACATAGCAGCTGTAGTTGGAAGCGTGGCCAATCGAGCCGCAGCCGCAGTAGCAGGGAAGTTGCTGCATCACGTCCGGATTGGCCGCGGCGAACTGGTACGCCGTGCGCACGCTGGCAGGGGCGGCCTGCACTTCGGCCGGGAGTTCAGCCATCGGCATCATGTGCAGGCCGGCCGAATCCGGGGCTGCCGAGCAAGCCGGGACGGCAGCGGCGAGCAGCGCCACCAGGACTAGAAGGGGAAACCACTTACGAACGCGAGCGGGCATTGGGCACCTGTCATTCTGAGATGCCCCGATGGTAGTGGACAGAGCACCGCGTCCGTAGCGCCGGAATGCCCCCGCCGTCATAGGCCGAATGGCCTATGACGAATGACTGCGATTTCGCTGACCGAGCGCGGTCCGCAACAGCTGCGCATTGAGGGCGACAACAATGGTGCTGACCGACATCAGAAGTGCACCGAAGGCCGGGGAGATCAGGATGTTCCAGGGCGCCAGAACGCCTGCCGCCAGTGGCAGGGCCACGATGTTGTAGCCGGCAGCCCACCACAGGTTCTGGATCATCTTGCGGTAGCTGGCACGGCTGAGCGCAAACACCTTCACCACGTCCAGTGGATTGCTTTGCACCAGGATCAGCCCGGCGGATTCGATGGCCACGTCCGTGCCGCCGCCGATGGCGATGCCGACGTCGGCCCGCGTCAGCGCCGGCGCGTCGTTGACCCCATCGCCGACCATGGCCACGCGTTGGCCACGGGCCTGCAGCTCGGCCACCTTCTGGTCCTTGTGCTCGGGCAGGACCTCGGCGAAGACCTGATCAATGCCCAGTTCCGCCGCCACCGACTCGGCCACCGCCCGGCTGTCACCGGTCAGCATGGCGACCTGAACATTCATCGCGTGCAGCGCGTCGATGGCCGGGCGGCTTTCCGGCCGGATGACATCCGCCACCGCGAAGCCGGCCACCACCGTGTTCTCAACCACGGTGAAGACGACCGACTGGGTTTTCTTGCCAGCCGCCTCGGCAAAAGCCTGCAGGTCGGGCGCGGGTGTGAGGGCCAGCATCTCCAGCAGGCGCGGTCCGCCAACGTGCACCGTCTTGCCGGCGTACACGGCCTGCACGCCGCGTCCCTTGAGGGCAGCGAAGTCGCTGGTCACCGGCAACTGGAGCCCGCGCTCATGCGCCGCCTTGCGCACGGCCCGGGCGATGAGGTGCTCGGAGTCACCTTCGACGGCCGCCGTCAGGGCGAGCGCCTCCTCTTCCTTCCAGCCCGGTGCGACCGCCATCCCCACGACCCCGAACTCGCCCTTGGTCAATGTGCCGGTCTTGTCGAAGATCACCACGCCGATCTCGCGCGCCGCCTCAAGTGCCAGCCGGTCCCGGATCAGGATGCCGTTCTGCGCGCCCAGGGAGGTCGTGATGGCCACCACCAGGGGGACGGCCAATCCCAGGGCATGCGGGCAGGCGATCACCAGGACCGTCACCACGCGTTTCAGCACTTCGAGGTCCCAGCCGACGGCCGCCACCCAGGCCAGCGTGGTCAGGGCTGCGGCCGCCAGGGCCACGTAGAACAGCCAACCCGCGGCCTTGTCCGCCAACAACTGGGTGCGCGATTTGGACTGCTGCGCCTGTTCGACCAGGCGCATGATCCCGGCCAGGGCGGTCTGATCGCCGGTGGCGGTGACGCGCACACGCAGGCTGCCGTCGCCATTGATCGTCCCGGCGATCACCTTGGAACCGGGCACCTTGTCGACGGGATGCGATTCTCCTGTCACCATCGACTCGTTGATGCCGGATTCGCCCTGCTCCACCTGGCCATCCGCGGGAATGCTCGCGCCGGGTCGCACCAGCACAAGATCCCCCGTCTTGAGCGCACCGGCCGGAACGGTGGTGGTGCCGCCGTGCGCCAGGATCAATTCGGCCGTGTCCGGCATGAGCTGCGCCAGTTGCTGCAGCGCGCCGGAGGCCTGCCGGACGCTGCGCATCTCCAGCCAGTGGCCCAGCAGCATGATATCGATCAGCGTCACCAGTTCCCAGAAGAAGCCCTCGCCCAAGGCCAGCAGCTGGGCGGCCAAGCTGTAGAAGAAGGCCACCGATATGGCCAGGCTGATGAGCGTCATCATGCCCGGCTCCCGGTTGCGGATTTCGGGGACCGCCATGCGCAGGAACGGCACGCCGCCATAGGCGAAGATCACCAGGGAGAGGGCAAACGGGATCCACGCGCTTCCCGGAAAGGATGGGGTTTGAAAGCCCAGCAGTCCCTGAATCATCGGGCTGAAGGCGAGCACAGGGAGACTCAGCGCCAGGCTGATCCAAAACCGGCGCCTGAACATGTCTTCATGGCCGCTGTGATCTGCATGCGCCCGATGATCATGGTCACCGGCGTGAGCGACCGCTGCCGGCAAAGCACCGCCTGAACGCTGAGACATGTCGTGGCCGGCGTGTGCATCGTCGCGGGCCTGCCCATGCTCGACATGCGGCGAAGCCTGGGCAGGCTGCGCGTGGCGGGCAGGATCATGCTCGGCGTGTGCGTGTTCGTGGGCATGACCGTGCTCGGCAAGCTCCGGACCCTGGCCATGCTGTGTATGATGTGCAGGATCGTGCTGATTTTGTTTGGTGTCAGTCATGACTCCTCACCTCTCGCCCAAGTGGTGCAGGACAGGGCCGCTGCAACCAGGCGGGGCGGCGCCGGCAGATGATGAATTCGACGTTCAGC
>DATIPW010000351.1:0-3175 GCA_035471605.1 Anaerolineales bacterium
GTACTGTATGTACACGAATCGCAGCCTTCAGGATGCCGCCATCACCGAGGCCACCGTCGATCTCATTCTGGGCCGCCACAAACTGCTGTATTTCTTCGGGTACAAAGAATTCGGATCGACAACGGAACGGGTGGAACTCTATGATGTGGAGGCGGACCCGGAAGAGTTGAATGATCTTTTTCCCACCCAGCGCGCCCTCGGCGATGAGCTGCTCGCCGTTTTGAAGGCCAAGCTGCGGGAGGTCAACAAGCAGCAACTCTAGACGCTGCTCTCGCGTGCAGAGCCGCCGCGCCCCCGTGGAAGGAGGCCCGGGCAGCTATCACATGGTCTGTGCAGCAGGGTGAACGCCGGATGTGCTCCCGCCGTCGCCATCATGTCGCAGTAATCGCCTTGCTCTTTGTCCTGTATGCGGGCGTGCGCTTGCTGACTGCGCCGCCGATTGTGGACAAGCCGCGGGTGCTCGCTGATACCTATGCCTACGCGCGCGTCTCGCGGGCTTCGATCGCCACCCTCGACTTCTGGACCAACTCGCGTCCGCCCCTGTTCCCTCTGCTATTGAAAGCCGCGCAGCAAGACTTTGATAGGGCAGCTGCCCTTCAGCTCGCGCTGGGGACCGCCGCGTGGGGGCTTCTGGCGCTAATGGTCAGCCGCCAGCTGCTGTATCCTGGGTTGCGCATCGCTGGTTTCACGATCGTCCTGCTGTTCAGCCTCGACCGGCATGTGGCCGGATGGGATTTCGTCATGATGTCGGAGTCGCTGTCTGTTACCACGCTGGCCTTGTTCGTAGCGGCCTGCCTGTGGCTGCTTGAGGGTTGGCGGGCTCGGAAGGTGGTGGCCGTTCTGGTCACCGCGTTGGCGCTGGCCCTCGCCCGCGACACGAACGCCTGGATGTTGCTGGGGTCAGCCAGTGTGGCGATCCTAGCCGTCGCCCTGCGCTGGGCCACGCCCCGCATGCTCGTCCTGGCCGCCGGATTGGCGCTGATCTTCACGGGGAGCAACGCCAGCGCGGACAAAGGTCATCGCTGGGTATTCCCTCTTGCCAATGTGCTCACTCAGCGAGTCTTGCCAGATGCGGCGGATGTGGGCTACTTCGAGGCCTGCGGCATGCCGGTGTCGCCGGCCCTGCTGCGACTGGCGGGCAAGTATGCCAACGCCGACAAACGGGCCCTCTTTACCAGCCCCGAACTGGAGACCTTCCGGGTATGGCTCCACGATCGGGGCAAGCAATGCTACGTGGGCTGGTTGGTGTCTCGTCCCGTGCGCCAAGTCCGTGAAGCCCTGTACCCTACAGGAGAACTGATGTCGTTCGGGGGCGCTGGTCGCTTCTTCTCGAATCGGTACACTCCGTTGCTGCCCAGCCAGTTGGGTGGGCTTCTCTATCCGCAGCGCTTCACCCTGTGGATTTGGGGACTATCGACGCTGACCGCAATGGCCGCCGTCTGGAAGAGGGCTTGGCGCAGCAATGGCATGTGGGTGGCATGCATCTGCTTGAATCTGCTGATCTTTCCTCATCTCTTTCTGACTTGGCACGGCGATGCAATGGCACCCGACCGTCATGCGTTGTCGGTGGGCGTGCAGCTATACCTCAGCTCATGGATCATGCTCTTGTTGCTGACCTCGCATATGGTCGGTCGGGCCCAAAGGATTCGAACCGCCTGAAGGATCCGTAGCCCAGCGTGGGCACGCATTTCCCCATCCCGCACAAAAAAAGAAAAGCCGCCCGATCAGGGCGGCTTTTCTGACGATCCATCAACCTAGAACAGCGGGGCGATCCGCTTGGTCCAGAACCACCGGACGACCATGGCCAGGACCACGGGCATCAGGAACATGACCCAGCCGCTGAAGAAGCCATTCAGGAATGGCCCGATGGCCGGAACCATCCCCAATCCGGTCTGGACGCCGATCAAGACGAGCACGCGCAGGCCGAACTGGCCCACATCCTCGTAGTCAAAATAGAAGAAGCCCACGAGAACGGCGGCCACGATCAGCAGGTACGACAGGATGTCATTGGCAAACCCCATGCCGCTGGCCAAGCCTGCCACCACCATGCCGATCGCATACACCCATGCCCAGAGCATGGTCGACTGGGACTGCTTTGAAGCTGCTTTCTTTGCTGGCATTTTGAAATCATCTCCTCTCAGTGAAAGAACGGATACATTGCACCCAGTTAAACACCGCTGTGTCGCAGGCGTTGCTGCCCATTTTTGACGATTCTTTGGGTCTTCCCGAGCGCGCCTGCGCCCAACAGGGGGCATAATTCCGTCCCCCAGGGGCGCCCGCGGGTGCGATGCTCTGGCGGCCGCAGTATAATCTGCGCGCCCCCATGCGAATTCTCAGTGTCCTGACGTATTATCGCCCGCACACATCGGGCCTGACGATCTATGCCGAGCGGCTTGCGCGTGCCCTCTCGCAGCGTGGCCATCAAGTGACCGTCATGACCACCCAGTACGATCCCGGCCTGCCGCGTGCCGAGACGATGCACGGCGTCCAGGTGCTGCGCGTGCCGGTCGCCTTCCGGCTGAGCAAAGGGGTGATCGCGCCGACATTTGGCTGGATGGCCACGCGGCTTGTGCGCAGCAACGACGTGGTCCAGATGCATCTCCCCCAGTTCGACGCGCCGGGCGTGGCCCTGCGCGGCCGGATCTTCGGAAAACCGGCCGTGCTCACGTATCATTGCGATCTGCGCCTGCCCGCCGGACTCTTCAATCGGCTTGCCAATACGGTGGTGCGGTGGCAAAACAACATGGCGGGCCTTCTGGCGGATCAGATCGTAACCTACACACGCGATTATGCGCAGAGCTCCCGTTTTCTTTCCCGCTATTCATCCAAGCTGCGCACCATCCTCCCGCCGGTGACCCTGCCTGCCGCCGCACCTGAAGCGGTCAAGGCTTTTGCGCAGGAGCACCACACGGCCGATCGGAACCCAGTGATCGGGATGGCGGCTCGATTCGCGGCGGAAAAGGGCGTTGAGGTCCTGCTGGAGGCCGTGCCGGCGGTGCTGGCCAAGTATCCCTCAGCCCAGATCCTCTTTGCAGGTCAGTCTGAGAATGTCATGGGTGAGCAAGACTACGCGAAGCGGCTTGGGCAGCGGATCCGGGATTTGGAGCGCGCAGGTCACTGGAAGTTCCTCGGAATCCTCAATCCCACCCAGATGGCAGCCTTCTACCCGAACCTG
>DATIPW010000352.1:0-2563 GCA_035471605.1 Anaerolineales bacterium
CAAGGCATAGGACAGGCTCCCGCCAAGGGCGCCCCGCGCCGGGGGCTCGTACATACCTTGACCCAGGAGCGCCAACCCAAGAGCCAGCAGTGAACGCCAAGGCAGCGAATCCAACAAACCCGGACGCATGGAAGCGGCCGGGGTGACCGAGGCCACCCTGGAGGGAACAGATTCCGGCGATGCTTCAGCCGCGGGCAAGTGCGTGGCAAGCTCGGGCAATTCGATCCTGGGCCGGCGCCCAAACGAGAGCCGCGAGCGCAGGAAGTCCAGCACGCTCGGTTCGGGGGCAGCTGCAGTTCGACTTGCGGGTGCCGCTTCTGCCTCCTGGGCGGGCCGTCCAGACCCAGAAGCTGGCCCCACCTCCGGCACAGCAGGGATCTTCATGCGGCGGGAGGGCGGCCGCGGATCGCGCGCTCCTGTGCTCACGGTCGGTTGGCTCAGCCCTTTCTGGCGATCACGATCACGCTTTCCCCCCAACGCACCGGTACCAACACCAACCCAGTTATGGCCTGCAATCCCCCCAAGGCTCCAAAGAACAGCTTCTGAATCTGCCGCGGCACAATCGGGATGTACGGCACGTCCCAGAAGCCGTCGGCGAACGCCCGGATGGTGTGCAGTCCTGCTACTCTGATGAGCTCCATCCACTCGGCCGGCCGTTTGAGCGAGATATGAGTTGGATCCTGGAACCCGATCCACTTTTCGCCCTTCAGGGGCCGCAGCAGTCCATCCAGATTGGGCGTCGCCAGGATCAGGATACCCCGCGGTTCAAGCACCCGGCTGATCTCGCAGATGGCTGCTCCGGGATCAGGCAGATGTTCAACGATGTGTTTGACTACCATCACGCCAAATGACGCATCCGCCAAAGGGAGTTGCTGCGCATCACTGGTGTACAGGCGCGTGCACTTGGCCTCTGATTTGGAGCGTGCCACCGCCCAATGATTGACATCCAAGCCGTGCGTCTCGAAGAAACCTTCCAGCTGGGCCACCAGGTGACCGAGGCCTGATCCGATCTCCAGCAAGCGCGAGCCGGGCCGCCCGTAGCGCCGCGCCAATCCGGCAAAGAACCGGTTTGACCACCAATACTGGCTGTACTTGGCAAATGAGACGTTGGCATAGGTATTTGTGGAGAAGTAGTCTTTGTCAAAAGACATGCACGAATACCCCGAACCGCGCGGCATTATAGCACGGGGTCCGCACGGTCCTTTTCTGGCGTGTCATCGAGCAGTCGGGCGGCGCCGTCCGCGACCGGGAGTCGTGCAGCTGCGGATTTCGGAGCTAGGGCAGTTGCCGGCGTGCCACGAAGAACGTGAAGGTGCCGCGGTCTGTGGCCTCTGGCGAGGCATGGCGCCTCAGACAGCGCTCCGTAAGCCACAGGTTCGCCCGGGTGGGGACGAGGATCCACCTGCCGCTGATCAGCCGCGCCAGCAGCGAAGGCACCCCCAAGAAGTGTCCCCACTCCAGCACCCGCATGGAAGCGGGCGGGAAGTAGTGCCACCAACGAACCAGTTCAAATCCCGCCGCCTCAAGCCATGTCTGCCAGACGTCCGGCTCCTCCGCATGCGCGACCCGCGAGATCTTGCGAAACCAGCTCGTGTAGGTGCCTCCCAGCACTCGCGAAATGGATAGCTCCGACAGGTAGCGTGGATTTGGCACACAGAAGTAGAAGGGTGCCCCCGGCTTCAGGATGCGCGCGGTCTCAGAGAGAACTTGCTGCACCTGAGGGATGTGCTCGAGCACCGAATTGCTGAACGCGCTGCCAAAGTGAGCGTCCGGAAACGGGCTGCGCGCGGCGTCGGCCTCCACCAGGCCGCGGTGGGCGTGGCGACGCTGGGCTTCGTGGATCGGACCGCGCCACGGATCAAGCCCCACATCGATGGGCTGCCTAAAGGTAATCGAGGCAAAATGGCCATCCCCACAGCCGAGGTCATACGTCGGCCCGGGCAGGTCCAGGTCCTGGTAGAACGTGCTTTCCACTGCTCGCAGCAGTCCTCGGAAGTAGGGCAGGCTGCGCACATGCTCGAATAGCAGGTCCTTGGCGGCCCCCTTGGGTGAGTCAGATGGGGTGGTGGTCATCAGTATGTGATCAGGAGGTTCTGGCGACCGCCGGTCGACGGGACTTCCGCCGCAGAAGGTCCTCGAACAGGGCTTCATACTGTGCAGCCACGTGGTCAGGATCGTAGAGGCTGCGTATCTCTTCCGGGTCGCCACCATATCGCCCCGGGTGTCCGAGCACGTCCAGGATGGCCTGCGCCAAAGAAGCAGGATTGCCAATTTCGGCGACTCTTCCCATGCCATGCATCTGGACGGGCATGCGCACACCAGGCAGCGCCGAGGCCACACATGGAACACCGTTCAGCATTGCCTCAATCTGCACCAGCCCAAAGGCCTCCGTGGAATTCAGGGAGGGCACGACAAGGACGTCCAGGTTCGGGTAGAAGGCTGCCATCTGGGTGGGATTGAGGATTCCGAGGAACTTCCAGTGACCTGCGCGCTCCAAATCCCGGATCCGCTGCCCAAGCCGCTTCGCGTAGTCTTGCTCACCCATGACATTCTCAGACTGACC
>DATIPW010000353.1:0-3410 GCA_035471605.1 Anaerolineales bacterium
CGCAAAACGGGCCCACTGGTCGGCCGCTCCCGCGGAGTCGGAGCGCGTGTACACGTGAATTTCGTCGACGATTGAAAGGTCACCCAGCACCTGACCCCACGTCTTGACTCTGCCGGTGACGAACACGCCATGGAAGGTTGCTTGGGTCATCCCCTTCTGGAGGAGTCTCTGCAGGAACGGATTCTCGGCGCTCACGATCGGAAAGACGGCGTCCTTGGCCACGGAGACCCAGTAGGCGCCTTGTGCCTCCTCTTCGGACTTGATCTGACGCGAGATCATCCCGATGTCCACCGCGCCGGCAAGAGTGTCGGTCATGCCCTTTCCCGCACCGCCGCCCTGAACGTCGAACTGCACCTGCGGGTGGATTTTGGTGAACTCGGCTGCCCACACGGTCATCATTGGGTACAGGGCGAACGCCCCCGAGACCGTGATCGTGCCGCTCAGTTGCTCACCTGCCGCGCCAGTGCCCGCGCTCGGCAGCAATTCCTCAGCCGGCCCGCCACAGCCGCTTGCCGCAGCAACGATCGTGCAAATCACAGTCGCCAGCACTACCCATTTCTTTGACATTTCGTGCCCTCCTGGTCCATCGACCCGACCTGTTCTTCCGGAAGGCCCATGGGGGGCCTTTGCGCCATCGCGAGAAGCTGCCAGCCCAAGCAAGCCACAGAACTAGTCCTATAATATTAGTAGGATATTGGGCGAAAGGGTTGACCACCAATGCGGTCCATGTTTCCTTTGCCTACCGCTTGATTCCTGCTTCCTTGGTCTTGTCGATTCGCTTCGTGATGTCCGCCAGGGAGGTGCCGTCGAGCAAGCCTGAAATGGCATCTCGAACGTCCCCCATTGCCAGCCGCAAGCCGCACGTGGCTTCATCCGGGCAGCCGCATGGCTCGTAGGCCATCTGGCTGACGCACTTCACCGGCGCCAAAGGACCATCCAGCACGCGTACGATCTGCCCCAGGTTGATTTCCGCAGCCGGCCTGGCCAGATGGTAGCCCCCACCTACGCCCATCTTGCTGTGCAGCAGGCCGGCATTCTTCAGGGCCAGGAGTATCTGCTCCAGGAACTTTGCTGGGATCTGCTCCCGTTCTGCAATCTCACGTATCTGGACTACAGGGGCCCTCTCGTCTGGGCTCGGCCTGGCCAGCGCGATCATCGCCCGCAAACCATATTCTCCGCGTTTGGATAGGCGCATTCTTGTAATCCTATTAGTTCACTAGGCTTTATAGAACTATAATACTCTACCCCATGCTTCTTGTCAAGCCGGCGTTGCCAGGTCGACCAGCTCCGCACCAGGCACGGCTCGGAGGAGATCTTGGCTACTCATCAAGATTCCGGCCTCGGGATCTCCGGATCCAATCGAAATCTGCGCCTCGAGAAGCACGCTCCGATCCACCAGCACGCGTACGGGCTGTGGCAAGCCGAACGGCGACACCGCTCCGATGCTGTATCCGGACACGGTCAGCACTTCGTCCGAGGTCGCTAGGCTGAGTCGCCTCTGCCCTACCCTCTCGCGAAGTCTCTTCCACGAGACCTGACGCGCACCCGCCACCAGCACCATGATGAACTGCCGCGCATGCAGTCGGAACACCAGGCTTCGCACCACTTGCTGCGGCCGCTGCCCGCGCTCGCGGGCCGCCTGCTCCAGCGTTTGCGGGACGTGGGCGTGGCGAAAGACCGCGTGTGAGATTCCCATGTCCCCCAGCGCCCGGCTCGCCTGGGGCGTCTCAGTCATGCAAGCTCATCGCTTTGTCGAGGCTGTTCGCCTGCCTCGGGCGCCCCCTTCAGCCTTCTCCACGCGGGTTTTCGGCTCGAACGCGCACAATCCCCGCACGGGGCACTGGGGGCAACGCGGGGCTCGGGGCCGGCAGATCTCTCGGCCAAGCCGGATCAGATTCAGGTGGACCGCGTAGTAGGTCTCAGGCTGAAAGAGTGCCTCCAGGTGCCCGTGGGACTGCTCCACGCTCATCTTCTGCGGTCGCAACCCAATGCGGCCGCTCACGCGATAGATGTGCGTATCCACGGGGAAGGCAGGCTTGCCCAGCGAGAACTGCAGCACGATCGCCGCCGTTTTTGGACCGACCCCCTTGAAACTCATGAGCCAGTTGCGCGCCTCCTCACCACGCATCTTCGCCAGGAAGCCCAGCTCCAAGGCGCCTCTCTCGCGGGTGATGTCGCGCAGCAGTGCCTGGATCCGTGGACCCTTTTGATTTGCCAGGCCCGCACCGCGGATAGCTTCGACCACGGCCGAAGTCGGGCCATCGCGAACCGCCTCCCAGGTGGGGAACCGACTCCTGAGCGCGCTGAATGCCCGATCCCGATTCAGGTCATTCGTGTTCTGCGACAGGATGGTGGAAACTAGCTCGTCAAGCGGCGGCAGTGCCTCACGCCAGGTGGGCTCGCCATAGGCTGCGAGCAGTTGCTCATGGATCTTTCTGGCAAGGGTGGCGAGCCTTCGCATGCGTGGTCGTGGATCCGGGCGCGCCCCGCGTCGCCGCTGGCGCCAGGCGATCTCTCGCTAGCTTTCCTTGACCAGGTGGAACACCGGCCTTGAGTTGCCCGTGATGATACCCCGGTGATTTCGCAGGGCCAACTCCGGGCCGAACACCGCCAGCCGCTGGATCTCGGCTGGACCGAGCGCGCCAATCTGCCGCAGGATCTCTAGCATCACCGCCGGCCGTACCCGGTTGCGGGCATGGCCCTCGATAGTCCGAAAGGGCATGTCTCCGTCTGATACCTTGAGCGCCACCCCCACGCCCGGCGACCCCTTGGAAAGCACGCCAGCCATGATGCCGACCGCGTGATACCCTTCGGCACCCCGTTTGCTCACCATCTTGCCATCCACAGCGCGCATCAGGCCGCAGTCGAACTCCTGCGGGCCGCTGATCATCTCGGCTTGGCTGATCATGGCAGACGTGATGCTGCGGGTTGCCTGCTGCCGCCTTTCGCCAAGCTCGCGTGGATCGCACAGGCGCGCCATGGCCAGCGCCGCATTGTATAGGGGCATGGCGAAGGTCGGAGCGCTGCATCCGTCGATCCCGATCTCGATGCTGTCCCGGGGACACCCGCTCATCTCCGAAATCGTCGTCAGGATGTCCTGCTGTATCGGGTGGCGGATCTCGAGATAGCTGTCCAAAGGCAGGCCCCGTAGCTTCGCCAGGGCTAGCATTCCGCTGTGCTTGCCGGAGCAGTTGTTGCGGTTTGGGGTGGGGGCCAGGCCCCGCCCCATCAGTGACCGGTAGGCCGCCGCGTCCTCGGGCATGTGCACTCCACACTGCAGGTCGCGTTCTCGCAGACCTGCTTTGGCCTGGATGCGCTGCGCCACGCGAACGTGTTCATCCGATCCTTGGTGTGAAGAGCACAACAGCGCTTGCTCCTCGGCGCTCAACGCCAGGGCCTCATGCGCTCCA
>DATIPW010000354.1:0-3133 GCA_035471605.1 Anaerolineales bacterium
AAGAGCCGCAAGCACCATCGGCATGTGCTCGTGCAGGATCCTGTTGCGCCAGCCCGACGACCCGAAAACAAGTCCGCCACTTACATGGACGTACACATGCAGTGATGTCTCGCCCCGATCATGCACGAGCTCTGCCAGCACCTCATCCCGCATCAAGCGCGTGTAGATTCCGCTGATCTGGTGAATATCGTAATCAGGGCCAATCGACAGGAACAGGTGGCCTGTGACGTCGGAGTGGGTCAAGGTGTAGCGCCGAGGGAGTTCCAGGCTGGCGGCAGATCCCTTGGTCTGAAATGTCACCGACAATCGTTCGGGATCCAGTTCGCTAAATGTTCCCTACTCAGCCCTCGGACTTCGGAGATCTTTGGGGGTGGGCGAGGTGTGCAACCGGGGGAGGCCAATCCAGATTGGCCGAATGCGTCCAAAGACAACAGGTGCGGGGAAGCTCGCCTCAACCAGAATGGCGCTCGTCCTGAAGTCAGTCTCTCCCGCATTGTGCGGCCCGCCCAAGTCGTACCGGGAGATCGCGATCCGATCGCCACGCGTCTTCAGGCCGCTGGCTGCCGTTCCTTCACCGGAGGCACAAAGCCATTTGGGAGCAGGCCGGCCTCGCTGACGATCCGCGGCACCACATCCTCCCACCCCACGGGCATGATGTGCAGACCGTGGATGCCTTGCCCCTCGTAGGCGCGGATCCTTCGGGCAAGCTCCAGGGCGATCTGCACCCCTTCTTCCTGCGCGTTGCCCGCCGCGTCGGCCTCTTCCATTCGCCTGACGATGGCATCGGGCAAGTGCACCCCTGGCACATGGCGCATGTAACGCGTCATCTTCAAGCTCTTGAGGGGTGTGATCCCCACCAGGATGAAAACGCGGTTCAGGATCCCGCGCTTGGCGAGCTCGTTTAGCCAGATCTCCATGCGTTCCACGTCATACACCAGATTGGTCTGGAAGAATTGCGCCCCGGCATTGAACTTCTTCTGCTCCCGCAGGGCCTGGAACTTTGGGGCCGAGGCGAAAGGCGATGCCGCCGCGCCGAGGAAGAAGCGCGGCGGCCATTTTATCGGGCGTCCATCCAGATGCCGGGCTTCATCGCGCATGCGCCTGAGGATCCACAACATCTGGATGGCATCCATGTCAAAGATATCCATGCGCGCGCGCGGTGCGCCGGCAAGCACCGGGCTGTCGCCGGTTACGCACAGGATGTTGCGCACACCCAAGGCTGCGGCTCCCAACACCTCGGCTTGCAGGCCAGCTCGGGTGCGATCGCGGGCGGCGATCTGCATCACCGGATCCGCTCCGAGATCCACGGCAACCTTGCTGCAAGCCCAGGAGGACATGCGCGAGACCGCCGAGGCGTTGTCGGTGAAATTGATGGCCGTCACGTAGGGTTTGACCAGCTCAATGTTGCTGGTCAGCAGTTTCGTGGAGACGGACTGCGGCGGGGCAATTTCGCAGGCCACCACGAATTCCCCCCCGGTGAGGCGGCGCTCGAGCTCGGAGACGGGCGCCCCAGAGGTGGAGGCGTGATGCTGATTGTCGCCCTGCCACCACTCGGGCTGCCGTATGGGACGAAAGACGCTGTCCCAAACCTTCGCTCTTGCCTCCTTCCCACCAAGAACGAGGCCGGCTGCAACCTTCCCGGCTCCCAGACGCTTGACTTGGCGTACTACATCGCCCCAGGTGTCAGCTCCGGTCTTCTCCCAGTCCAGCGGTGGCAGGACCTCAAGCAGTAACTCCTCCCGGCCCCATTTGAATGCGCGATCATAGATCTGGTACCAGATGCACGGTCTGCTCGGATTCACGTAGCAGCGCTCGGGGGTGGATCCGCCGCACGGTCCGTTGCGCATGCCCTTGGGGCACCGCATCGGGCAGATGAGGGCTGTTTCTTGCAGCACACAGTTGCCGCACATGCGGCAGCCAAACAATACACCCTTCACGCCGGCTTCGAAGGTTCTCAGAAGGACGCTGCCCACCGAGTGCTGGCGCGCCTCGGCGGCCGCGGGCTGCCAGCGGTCGCCGGGTGTTAGCAATGGCATGTGGGCCTCCTCTCGTTGGACAGCAGATCCGGCACCGAAAGGTATCGAGCAGGCGTACTTTTCTTGGCCTAGGCGGCAGCCCCTGCGGGGCGCTGTCTGCCTGGAGCGTCCAAAGCCAAGTGCAACAATTCTATCAGCGCCGAAGTTGACATGGAGTGCTGACAGGCAGCGGGCAGCCGCCTCGATGCCCTTATGTCAGCGACTGGCACACAAAACGCACGTGGGCCCACTGGTGCTCGTCGCCGGATGGTCGCCGGGCCCAGGACCTTTGCACGGGAAGAGGCAAAGGCTCCGATGCGCGCAGGCGATCGGAGCCTTGGTCTGGCCCGGCATCAGGAATCACAGGCGTTCGGGTGCTGCCTGACAGCAGGTATTCGAAGAGTGACGCTAGGGCAGATCGACGAATTGCCCGAGGAACTCCCGCGCGGATGCCGTATCCAGGCGGTACGTCACGTTCGTGGAGCGGCAGACCGCATCGCCCGTGATGGTGGTGGCCGCCACGATATCGCTCGTTCCCAGGAAGTTGGGTCCGCCCGAGTCGCCATAGCACGTGCCGCCATTTCCCGTGGCCGGATTCATGGAAATGTGCAGCCAGGCGGGCGTGGTCGAATTGAGCGTGCCCGTCGCGACCATCCTGATGTCATTGTAGAGATACTGGTGGCCGCCGGGCTCCTTCGTGACCTCGTAAGCGCCATAGCCCACCGACGTGAACTGCTGGGAGCCGTTCAGGTCCGAGAGCGAGTTCTCGGCCGGCAGACGCGCCGGATCGATCTTCTTGACCGGCTTGTCGAACACAACTACGGCAAGGTCGTGCGGGTCGCTCTGTTTCCAGTCGTAGCGCGGATCCGCATACCAGGTCCCCGTATAGGTCTTGTCGCCGGCCACGTAGTCCGTGTCGAAGGTCACTGTCACAGTGGGGCCATTTCCGCAGTGAGCCGCGGTCAGGAAGACCGTCGGGGAGATCAGCGTTCCCGAGCAGGATATCCAGGTACCGTCCGAATACTGCGTCGGCGAGACCAATCCGCCGACGTTCGGATGCCCCTCACCGTCGGGCACACCATACACGATTGCCCGCGCGGGTGTGGCCAAAGAGAGGA
>DATIPW010000355.1:0-5503 GCA_035471605.1 Anaerolineales bacterium
GCGGGCGGTGTGTAGCGCGTCTGGCCATCGGCAATGGCCTGGCGGCCGGCCTCGCGGATGTTCTCGAAGGTCTCAAAATCAGGCTGGCCGATCTCGAAGTGGATGATGTCGCGGCCGGCGGCCTCCAGCGCCTGGGCGCGCGCCAGAACCTGGTAGGCGCCTTCGGGCTTCAGGCTCTGGGTGCGCCGGGCGAACTCGTCAAGCTTTCTCAATCCGCTAGACCTCCGCACAGGCGAACGGAATGGTGATGCGAACGTGGTGCGCGCCGAACCGGGCTCGGCGGTGGACATTGCTGGTGGCAAGGGGATCCACCCGCTGCACGCCCACTCAGTGGCCTCTAGTCATCCAGCTGTTTAAACGACATGATCAGCTGGTATGGCCCGGACTTGCAGTAGTAGACCCGGTAGTGCGCGCCCTCGCGGAAGACGCGGCTCATATCGTCTGTGAAGGAGAACTTGTGGTCGCCCACGTACACGTGATAGCTGGTGATGGCGCTGCCAGGCGAGTAGTCCTGATCGAGGCGGATGGCGCCCTGTGCCGTCTGCAATTGTGCCCGCTGCACGCCTGAGGCCTGTCGCCGAGCCAGCATGATGGAAAGGCCCACCGCTGAAACGCCGACTACTCCGGCGGCGGCAAGGCCAAGCAGGTTCATGGGGTTGGAGAACAAGACGCGCCTCGAATCCTCATTCGAGAGATAGAGACCAATTGTGATGCTCAACCCCAGCAGGATGAAACCCAGGGCGATGGGCGCCGTGGCGATGGAGCAGCTGGTGATACCGCGTGCCATGCCCTGCAGCCAGCCTCTCTGCCGATCGGTCAGATAGCCGCGCTGGTTGGCCTTCAAATCGTCCGGAGTGAACTCAAAGATACTCAGGCTGCCGGGCTGGTACTGCTGCGCGGCGTCTGGCTCGGTGGAGGGGCGTATGGATCGACCCTTGGTGGGCATAGGCTAGGACCACCTCCAGGTGGTCCCATCCTTGGCGTCTTCGAGGGCGACGCCCAGCGCCGCCAACCGGTCGCGGATCAGGTCGGAGAGCGCCCAGAGCTTTTGCCGCCGGGCCTCGGCGCGGGCCTCGATCAGCAGTTCAATGAAAGGATCGGCCGGCTTGGCGTCCTGCCTGGCGTCCAGTCGCAGCCCGAGCACGCCCGTGAGTTCGCGCAACGCCTCCTGGGCCGGCCGCAGCTGCTCATCCGTGGCGCCCTGGTCACGGGCGGTATTGATGGACTTGACCAGGTTGAAGAGGGCGGCCAGCGCCAAGGGCGTATTGAGGTCATCGTCCATGGCGTCGACAAAGGCCTGCCGCGTGGCTGCGCTTGCTGCCGTGAAGGCCGCGGCCGCTTCGGGGGGAAGGCCTGGTGCAGCCGCAGCCGGCGGACGCAGGCCGGACCGAAGCCGGGCCAGGTTGGTTTCCGCGGTGTCCAGCGTCTCCTCCGAGAACAGCAAGGGGGCGCGGTAGGACCCGCTGAGCACCATCATGCGCATGGCGTCCGGCTGGCGCCTGGCCAGCAGCTCGCGAATGCTGATGATATTGCCCAGCGACTTGGACATCTTCTCGCCGGCCAGCTGCAGCATGCCGTTGTGCACCCAGAAGCGGGCGAAGCGCTTGCCGGTGAAGGACTCGCTCTGCGCGATCTCGTTTTCGTGGTGGGGGAAGACCAGGTCGTTGCCGCCGCCATGGATATCGATCTGCTCTCCAAGCTCAGCCAGGTTCATGGCGGAACACTCGATGTGCCAGCCCGGGCGGCCCCTGCCCCAGGGCGAGTCCCAGGCCGGTTCGCCGGGCTTGGCGGACTTCCAGAGGGCGAAGTCCATCGGATGCTCCTTGGCCTCGTCGACTTCGATGCGGGCGCCGGCCTGCATTTCCTCCAGCTTGCGCCCCGAGAGCTTGCCGTACTGCTTGTCGCGGGTGACGCGAAAGTAGACGTCACCGCCCGGCGCCGGGTAGGCGAAACCCGCGTCCACCAGGCCCTGCACCATGGCCAGGATCTTGTCGATGGTCTGTGTGGCGCGCGGGTTGCTGGTGGCCGGCAGGATGTTCAGATCGTGCAGGCTCCGGGCGTATTCGTTGACGTAGCGCTGCGCCAGCTGGAAGGGATCCTCGTTGAGCTCGCGGGCGCGGGCGATGATCTTGTCATCCACGTCGGTGTAGTTCATGACGTGGCGTACCTGATAGCCGCGATATTCCAGGTAGCGCCGGAGGATGTCGAAGACCAGGGCCGACATGGCGTGACCGACGTGCGCTTCGTTGTAAACGGTGACGCCGCACACATACAGGCGCACGCGGTTGGGTTCCAGGGTCTCGAACTCCTCCTTGCTGCGCGTCAGGGTGTTGTAGATGCGAAGCATGCTCTGCCTTCCGAGGTTGTGTGCCGGGCCCAGGCCGCCCTAGCGGGCGCCGGAGCCGGGGCCGCGCCGCCGCGACTTTCCGTTGGTCTCGTCCACGCGGCCAAAGATCATCCGGCCGGCTGCGGTCTGCAAGACCTTGGTGACGTGGATGTCCATGTATTCGCCGATGTATTCCTTGCCGTTCTCGACCACGACCATGGTGCCGTCATCCATGTAGCCGACGCCCTGGCCGGGCTCCTTGCCCTCCTGGAACACATTCAGCTTGAGCACTTCGCCGGGCAGCACCACCGACTTGATGGCGTTGGCCAGCTCGTTGATGTTCAGCACGATCACGCCCTGCAGCTCGGCCACGCGGTTGAGGTTGTAATCGTTGGTGAGCACCGGGCTTTTCAGCTGCTTGGCCAGCACCACCAGTTTGTCATCGACGTCGCGCACGCCAGCGGCATCGATGTCGCTCATGCGGACCTGGATGTTCGGCAGCTTCTGCAGGTCCGCCAGCACATCCATGCCCCGGCGTCCGCGCTGGCGCCGCAGCCCGTCGGGCGAGTCGGCGATGTACTGCAGTTCGTTGAGCACGAAGCGCGGGATGAGCAGGGTTCCGGGCAAAAAACCGGTGCGGGCAATGTCCGCCACGCGCCCGTCGATGATGACACTGGTATCGAGCAGGATGGTGCGATTGAGATTGGACCAGGACGAAGCGGAGCCGCCTTCCGCGCCGCGGCCCCTGCGGCTGGTGAACAGGCTCATGATGTCGTTATGGCGCATGACAAACAGGGACATTCCAAAATAGCCGAAGAGCACCGCGCCCGCGATCGGGAGCACGCTGCCGAAGGGCCTGGGCAGATTGGAGAGGGGAAAGGCGAGCAGCGTGGCGATCAGCAGACCGACGACCAGCCCGGCCAGGCCGGTGAACAGGCTCTCAACGGACATGCGCCCCACCAGCGAGCGCAGGGCGCGCACGGGGCGCGTGGTGAAATACGGGGTCAGGATCAGCCCCGCCAAGGCGCCCGTGAGGCCCAGCACGCTGATGTACTGCAGCGTCTGGGCTGGATTGAGTTTCGAGAGTTCGTATCCCCAGTAGCCCCCTGCAATGCCGAACAGGAACATGAAAATAATGCGCAGAATGAATTCCGTGCTCATAAGTGCACCTCGGTTTGTAACGTGCGGGATAATGATATACATAATAGCATGCGCGGCGTAGCGCGTCAATTGAGCCCGGGCGAGGCGGCCGGAAGCTGCGAGGCCAGGCGCCAGCCCGGGGGCCGCGAAGCCCCGAGGCGCGGGCACCAGAGCGATTGTTAGTATAATCATGCACCTATGGCGATCGACCAATTCGGGCGCAAGATCCACTACCTGCGCATCAGCCTGACCGATCACTGCAACCTGCGGTGCATCTACTGTATGCCCGAGGAGCAGACCTTCCGGCCGAACCCGGAGCTGATGCAGGACGATGAGATCGCGCTCTTGACGCGTTTGTTCGCCGGCCTGGGCTTTGACAAGATCCGGCTTACGGGCGGCGAGCCCACCGTGCGCCAGCACATCGTGGAGATCGTGCGCTCGATCGCCAGCACACCCGGAATCCAGTCGGTCTCGATGACGACCAACGGCATCCTGCTGAAGAAGCTGGCCCAGCCGCTGGCCCAGGCCGGCCTGAAGCGGGTCAACGTCAGCATCGACACCCTGGATGCGGACAAGTTCCAGCGGCTGACGCGCTGGGGACGGCTGCAGGACGTCTGGGACGGCATCCTGGCCGCGGAGCAGGCGGGCATGCGGCCGGTCAAGCTGAACGCGGTGGTGGTCAAGGGCTACAACGAAGACGATGTGATCGATCTGGCGCGGCTGACGCTTGAGCGCCCGTGGCAGGTGCGCTTCATTGAAATGATGCCGTTCGCCGGCGTGACGGACGTGCAGACCGGGCATATCATCACTGCGGCGCAGATCCAGGAGCGCATCGAATCCGGCGTGGGGAAGCTGGAGCCTTCCAACGGCGGCCGGCTGGACGGGGAGGCACGCCTGTTTCGCATCCCCGGGGCGCTGGGCGACGTCGGCTTCATCTCCTCGGTCAGCGCGCCGTTCTGCGATTCGTGCAACCGGGCGCGACTCACGGCCGACGGACGGCTGCGGCTGTGCCTGCTGCGCGAGCATGAGGTGGACCTGCTGACTCCGCTGCGGGCGGGCGCTTCGCTGGAGGAACTGCGGCGGCTGATCCTGGATGGCATCTGGCTCAAGCCCTGGGGACACGGCCTGGCGCAAGGCATCATCCCGCTCAATCGCGTCATGAACCAGATCGGTGGGTAGGGCTACCGAGAGCCATGCCCATCCCGGGGGCAGGTCTTGCCCCGGCGCGCAGCGCAGCAGAATGGAACGGGGCAGGCGGGGGTGGGGGCGAGAGCGCAGGGGTAGAACGGTGTAATGATCAAGGCCATCTTTTTTGACCTCGACGGCACATTGCGTCAGAACGAGCCGCGCGGCAGCCAGGTTTTCGCCGAACACGCGGCGCAGCTGGGCCTGCGCGTGCGCGAGGACGACCGGCTGCGCGCCATGCGCTGGGAACACTACTACTGGGCCAACTCGCGTGAGCTGAAGCAAGACCGGGCGCGCTATGACGGGAACGACGCGGAGTTCTGGACGCGCTATTCGCACCGCCAACTGGTGGCACTGGGCGCTTCCGGCCGGCAGGCGGGCGAGATGGCGCCGAGGCTGCGTCAGTATATGGACGCTCGATACAATCCGCAAAGCAGCGTGCCCGAGGAGATACCCGGTGTTCTGCGGCACCTGCAGAACGAGGGCTATGCTCTGGCGATCATCTCCAACCGAAGGGAACCGTACCAGGAGGAGGTGGACGCACTGGGCCTGGCGCCGTACTTCGCCTTCTCGCTGGCCAGCGGGGAGATCCAGATCTGGAAGCCCGACCCGGGAGTCTTTCTGCATGCCTGCCAGCGCGTGCCGGTGGAGCCGGCCGAGGCGATGTACGTGGGGGACAACTACTTTGCGGATGTGGTGGGTGCCCGAGGCGCCGGGCTGATGCCGGTGCTGTACGACCCGCTCGGCATCTTCGATGATCCTGAATGCGCGGTGATCCGGTCCTTCACCGAGCTCTTCCCGCTGCTGTCGCGTGAAAGGAGCATGCCGGACGAACCCCGTCCTGCGGGGTCT
>DATIPW010000356.1:0-4893 GCA_035471605.1 Anaerolineales bacterium
CCTCATCCGGCGCCCTGAGGAAATAGAATGCGAGCCGCGAGGCAGTTTTCGGGCCAATTCCTGGAAGACGCTCCAGAGCGCTAATCACCTTCTGAATCGGTTCTGGAAGGAACACGTCACAGACCTCGCTACTATGCCCTGACACGAATTGCAGAGCAGTGGCTGCACGCGATGTGGAGAGGCAGTCCACCTCGGGCCGCACTGATCGGCTCCAAGAATCGTGGCAGCCACCCTCCAACCTCGGTTTTCATGCCGGAAGGAGTCAAGTCCGGCATGACGCCGAGCCCGGCGGCACGGCCTTGCCTGGTGAAACCCTCGCGCCGCTGCGCTTCCACACCCCGCTGGGTGCCCTGCAGCATGCCCTCAACGGCAGGACCCTCCGCGGCCTCCGGCACCGGTACAACCCGGGCCTGTCGGTGCAGGAACCCTCCCAGTTGTCGCATTGTGCCGCCACCCGTCTTGTCTTCTGGAACCTGGACCATTTGGAATTTGGCCCGGTCCCTCACTCTTGCGTGTCCACTATCTCGCCGCCGTGGTTCATAGCTGTGGCAACCATTCCGTCCTGCGGGAGATCTGGGGGCACCTTTCCCACGGCATTGACCACTAGGCACCGCAGCCGCAACGAGAGTCCCGTTACGTCCAAAATGGCCGTCTGTGCCGCTTCGACATTCTCAGCCCGATCCATGAGACCTCGAACCACCTCAGATTGAAAACCCAGAACCAACACATCTCCTCGAATCTCAATGGGCTTGCAGGAATTGAGCAATCCGTCAACCGCCGGATGATCCCGCTTCAGAGCGCCCCGAATCTCCCTCCAACCCCTCGCCACGTCCTCCAGCTTGATCGCCGCAGCCTCCTTGGCGCCGCCCTCGCTCGGATTCTGGGGGGGTGCGGCACTTCCGCTCGACCGCGCCGCAGGTGCCGTGCTCTGGCCCCGCTGGTACAAAACGCTCGCCTCGCCTCCGGGCCCCGCACCTGGGTGGGATCGAGCTCCCTGCACCCGCGCCGTTGTGCCTTTCTCTGAAAGCTGCAGTCGATCTGGCTTCAGGGCCGGGGTCCCACCGGCTGGAGGTGTGGCATCCAGATTTGCGGATCCAGGCATCTCTTCGATCGCCTCAGCCAACGCCAGTTCGAGCGGCAGAGAGGGTTGCCAACCGCCTCGCGTGTCACCCGCCGCGGCACTGAACATCCTGATCATCCGGATGACGCGACGGGTGGGGATGGCCTCAGCGTGAGCCTGCATCTGCGCACGGAGCTCTTTGACGGCATCCAGCTGCCCGGCATTGCCCAGTTGCAGCAACAAGACGCCCCGCAAGTACTCGACCGCCTGCCGCGCAAGCGTGCGCGGATCCACGCCGGAGTCAAGCGCCAGCCGCATCACAGCCAGCGCGTCGCCGGTCTGGCCGATTCGCGCCGCCTCAAGCATCTCGATCACTGACTGGCTGGTGGCTGTCCCCAAGACCGGCTGAGCGAGCTCCAGCGTGATGGCTGCGCCGCCCGAGGCCAACTGATCCAGGAGCGACTGCGCATCACGGATGGATCCGGTTGCCTGCCGCGCGATCAACGCCAGAGCATCGTCATCCGCTTGCCAGCCCTCGCGGGCGACGATACCTCGCAGGTTCTCCACGATATCGCTCAATGGAATTCGCCGGAACTCATGGCGTTGGCAGCGGGACAGGACCGTGGCGGGGATCTTTTGGATCTCGGTAGTGGCCAGGACGAAGATGGCGTGCGGCGGCGGTTCCTCGAGCGTCTTGAGGAGCGCGTTGAAGGCGGGCGTGGAAAGCATGTGGACCTCGTCCACAATGTATACCTTGGAGCGTCCCTGGGAGGGTGCAAAACCGATCTTGTCGCGCAGCTCGCGCACGTCATCCACCCCCGTGTGGGAGGCGGCGTCCATCTCAATCAAGTCCAGGAAGCGATTCTCGTTCACGGCCCGGCAGTACTCGCACTCGTTGCAGGGTCGCAGATCCCGATCTTCCGCCAGGCAGTTGGCAGCCTTGGCCAGGATGCGCGCAAGCGTGGTCTTGCCGGTCCCGCGCGGCCCGGCAAAGAGGTAGGCGTGAGCAACGCGATCCTGGACAATTGCATTTCGTATCGTCCTGACCACGTGTTCTTGGCCGACGACTTCGGACCAGCCTTTGGGGCGGTACTTTCTGTAGATCGCCTGTTCCATGCTTAGATATCCGCGGGCCGCCGGAAGACTCGGAGGCGTTATGGCACAGGATAACTGTCCTCAACGGCCCCTTCGGGCGTGGTCAGCAGGACCAGCTGTCCTGATTGCCATGCGGCCTGGCGCTGCCCCCAGAATAGGTCAATCGCAGTGTTTGTGCCGCTAGCCGTGTGTACTTGCACCGCGCCATCCCCGTAGAGCTTGAATGGAGGAAACGTGTAGGCGTCCCCGCTCGAATCCCTCAGGTGCCAACCGGTCAGGTCGAGTTCACCCTCCCCGGCGTGCCTGACAACCACCGCCTCGATTTCAAGGTTTCCCGCGCCCACCACACTGACAATCTGGACCGTACCCGGCCGAACGTCTCTCCCTGACGCGCTCTGGGGTGAACTGACCGATGAGACAGGCGGTGCCGGCTCGGGGAGCGTCACGGCCCGATAGTTGCGATCGTACCAGTACAGGATCGCCGATGTAATGCAGGCCGACACGAGGATGTTGAGCCCTAAATACAGCGTCAGCTTGCGGCGATTCATACTGAGATAATGATAGCACAGAAGGCCAGATAGACCCCCGCGGAGCAAGACAGCGGTCTTGCCTTCGGGTCGAGCTTGTTCCCCAAGCCATGCATTGCTCGTATCCTAGTCGGGGCGCCAAGCAACGTCCGTGCGGGCGCCCTGTCAGTCCATGGGAGGTCGGCAAGCATCAGACATTCCGGCGCGTCGGTGACGCGCAAATCGCCGCAGCGCGAAATGCTGGATGGCGGTTTGCCTGACCGTTATCGCGGTTCCAAAGGCGCAACACATATTGTCAGAAGCCGGTCTCTATTCGTCTTGGCACGGCGCGAGGTGGAGCCCAAGTTGCCGTTCACCATGATACACAGACGCCCACCCACTCCCCCATCTGCCGCCGCTCGCGCAATCTAAGTCCAGCCCGGAGCGACGCCTGGACCACTTCATTCTCCTGACCGTCCAGAATCCCCGAAAGGATCATTGTTCCACCCGCTGAGAGCGCGCCTGCCAGGCCCTCTTCGAAAAGGCGAACGATCACGGGCGCCAAGATGTTCACCGCCACCAGTGCGGCACTACGAATTGCAAAGCGTCCCTCCAGGATCTCGGCAACGGAACCGATCTCCAGCTGAAGCTCGGATCCGAGCCCGTTTAACTGGGCATTGGCGCGAGCATTCTGGATTGAAACTGGGTCAACATCCACGCCAATCGCTGCCGTGGCGCCAAGTTTGATGGCCGCAATGCTCAGAATGCCGGAGCCGCAGCCGATGTCCATGAAAGACCGGGGGAGCGGAAATGCGGGTGGGCCCCCGGCGGCCCGGCTCGCATCGAGCAAGGCGTCAAGCAGCTCAAGGCAGAGCCGGGTGCTCGGATGCGTGCCCGTCCCAAACGCCATTCCTGGGTCAATCTTTATGATGACCCGATCCGGCTCAGCAGGATCAAGCCAGGCGGGCGCGACCAGGAGGCGCCGACCGATCGGAATTGGCCGGTAGTGCTGCTTCCAAGCTTCCATCCAGTTTGCTTCGGCAAGCTCCCGAAACTCCGGCTCGGGCAGGGGTCGTATTGCACCCAGGTAATGCAGAGCCTCTTCCACCCGCCGCCGCGTCAGGGTGAGTTGCTCGTCGGCAGCCAGATAGGCGCGGACCGTAATAGGTCCATCTGGCGCTCCCAAGTCCCGATCATCCCGATGGCGAACGCCCTGCTCCGCAACCACCCCGTTCGGAGCGTAGCGGGACAGTACCTCCGCCACGGCCTCGGCCATTTCACCATCCACGGTTAGGCTGATCTCAAGCCAGTCCATGCCAAGTTCCCAACGCGCTCACCTCATCGCTAGCTTCGGCCCTGCCCCCCAGTGCTTCGGCGCGGAGCACAGAAATGCTGGGCGCACCAGCGGCGTCGCCCAAGAGAGGGCACGCGGCAGCAAGCTTTACAGGTGCAACCTCGGGGTGGCGCCGTGACCCAGCGACAGCAAGAAATGCGTTCGTACATTAGCGGATAATCAGGCATCCGTCAATGACCGGTTGCCCCACGGCAACATCCATGCACCAATTCGAGAGCGAGCCTGGCAATGCGATTGTGCGCGTCCTTCCGTTCAAGAGCCATGGGGGCGATCTCACGTTGATCCGTGCCTTCTGAGTGAGCTGCCATCCGCGTTGACCACGCGGCGACGATGCTGAAAACAAGAGCACCAGAAGCTCGGATAGAATAGATTCATGGGCCGGCGCCGCCATTCCCTGCCAGGGGACATCGCTCTCTTTCTGATTGGCGTGGGCTATGCCCTGGGCCTTCAGAACTTCATGCGCCCCCTGACGGCCGACGGAGTGCACTTCCATCCGTGGTCATCAGAATTCATGATGCAAACGGTATCCTTGCGGGATCTGAGACACCAACCGCTGGAAACACTCTCCCATATTCACATCCAGCCCCCGGCCTTCGATGCGCTGCGGGCGGGCCTGGCGCAGTTCTGGCCCCGCCTTGATGATCAGGCAGCACTAACGCGGGTGGACCTGTCGCTCTACGTGGTGGGTGCCCTGCTGCTGGGATTGACGGCAGCTGTCGTGCATCGCTGGCTATTCGAGAAGTCCGGAACGATCGTGGCGCTGACGGGCTCGTTGCTGATGCTGCTGCATCCCGCGGCCATGCTCTTCGCCACCTTCCTGGACAGCACGCTGCTGTCAGCGTTCCTGGTCCTGGGCGTCTACTACTTGCTCTGGCGGA
>DATIPW010000357.1:0-1983 GCA_035471605.1 Anaerolineales bacterium
TTCAGGACTGTGGAAGGCGATGCAGAAGGAATCGCCGACGACCTCGAACAGGTATCCCTCATGCGCCTCCAGCGCCGCGCGCAGAATGGCGTGGTGGCGGTCGCGCAGGCTCTCCCACGTGCGCCGGTGCTCCTGCGCCATACGGGTGCTGCCTTCAATGTCGGTGAACAGGAAGGTTACGGTACCGGTGGGGCGGGCGGAGGTCATGGGCGTGGCCTGGCTCTGCGCGTCGCGGCCGGACTGCTCCTGGGCGCCCCGCGTTCTTGGCCGTGACGGGAGATCGATCGCGCGCGAGCGCCTCAAATCGGCAGGATCCTACCGGTCGTGGCCATTGTAGCGCCAATGTCCCTGCCAAGCGGGACGAATACCTTCTTCCCGTGAATCTGTCGAACCTCGCGAGCGCGGAGCGCCCCCCTTGGAGCCCGGCAAGGGACCTGGTGTGGGTAAATCTCAGCCTGCTCAAGCGGGCAGGCTTCCGGCTGGCATCACTCCCCCGACCGCAGCAGTGCCCTCACCTCGCTCAATGCCTCATCGCCCGACAGATTGTATCCGTCGTCGAACGCCCTCTGGTAGGCTTGCTCCCCGAGCTCTTTCCGGGCCCTGTCCATGAAAAGTGCAGCGAACTGGGCGTCGGCGTTTTCCAGGGGGTCGCCCCCCCGTCGGCGTTCCGCCTCGAAGGCGCCGTAGATCCGCGCCGCGTCCGCCCACCTTTCCAACGCGGATAGCAAGCCGGCAAACGAAAGGAGTGTAAAAAGAGTCCCGCTCGCAAACCTGTGACCACCTTGTTCAACCAGATCCAAGCCCTTGATAACAAGATCCCTGCCGTGCCCAAGATCTCCCTGCAAGATCGTCACCATGGCAAGGTTTAGCGTTCGGTAGACCGTGAAGGGATTGGTGCTCGGCGATGGCGTGCTTGCCAGGCTCTGTTCGTACAGGGCCTGCGCTGCTTCCAGATCGCCCGCGCCGCGCAACAGTTCGGCCGTGTTATTTTGAAGTCGGGCGAGCTCAATATCGAAATGCAATTCCTTGGCCCGCCCCAGGGCATCCTCTAGCAAGCTGCGTGCTGCCACATGTTCGCCCATTGCATTGAGGACATTTGCGCGCCAGTGCTGCGCCATCACGATGCCCCGGCTGTCGTCGTTCTCCCTGGCAAGGGAGAGGGCCTGCTCCAGGGCGTGCTGCGCCTCGGCGTACCGTGCCTGAAAGTAACCGGTCATTCCCAGCGCGATCAAGGCGCGGCAGCGTGCCGGGCTGCGGGCTTCAGCGCCGGGCAGCGCCAGCGACTGCTGCGCCAGCTGAAATCCGAGACGGTTTTGCTGCACCAGATTCCAGTACAAGCCCATCGCCTGGAGCATGCGCAAGGCCTGCTCGCCACCGCCCTCCGCATGCTGGCACCAGCGGATGGCCGCAACCAGATTGTCCTGCTCCCGTTCAAGCCTGGCCAGCGCATCCCGATTTTCGTTCTCTGCGAAGTTCAGCCCTTCCGCAAGCGTTAGATAGTAGTTCAAGTGGCGCCCGCGCAGCTCCGCCTCTTCCCCGGAATCCCGCAAGCGCTCCAGCGCGTATTCCCGGATCGTCTCCAGCATGCGGTATCGGCCGCTGGAAACATCTAGGATCACCATTGATTTCTCGACGAGGCCCAGAAGCGTGTCTGCCACCTGCGCCGCGCCCAGCTCTCCGGCAGGCGTGACCCCTTCCGCTGCTTCGAGTGTCCAGCTGCCGGCGAAGACCGGCAGCTGCCGGAACAGTGAGCGCTCCTCTTGCGAAAGCAGATTGTGGCTCCAATCGATCGCCGCCCGCAGCGTCTGCTGACGCGGCAGCGCGGTCCGGCTGCCGCCCGTCAGCAGGCGAAATCGATCGTCGAGTCGGGCCGCGATCTGCTCGATCGTCATGCCCCGGCTACGCACCGCGGCCAGCTCCAGCGCCAGCGGAATGCCGTCCAGTCGCCTGGCGATCTGCCCGACCGCAGCGGCATTTTGGTCC
>DATIPW010000358.1:0-3975 GCA_035471605.1 Anaerolineales bacterium
CTGCAGGCCCGCCTCCCCTATCGCCTGGTGGGCGCCCAGCGCTTTTATGGCCGCCGCGAGGTCAAGGATGTCATCGCCTTCCTGCGGTTGGTGCACAACCCGGCCGACGAGGCCACCTTGGATCGCATCCTGAACGTGCCTCCGCGGGGTGTCGGTGAGAAGACGCTGCTCGCCCTTCACGCCGTTGCCCGCCAGGACCAGGTACCCGCCGGCAACGTGCTGCTGGATCTGGCGCGCGGTTCCGAGTCGCCCTACTGGCCCCGTTTCGTGGGTCGCAGTGTTGTGCCCCTCGCCGATTTTGGGGCTGCCCTCGCAGGTTGGCAGGCTGCCGCACCCTCACTGAGCGTCCCCCAGCTCTTTGATCGCATCCTCAAGGACCTCAACTACAAAGCCTACATTGACGATAAGTCAGAGGAGGGAGAGGATCGATGGGAGAATGTGCAGGAGCTGCGGCGCCTCGCCATGGACTACGCCGGCCGCACCCTGCAGGAGTTCCTGGAGAATGTCGCCCTCGTTTCGGATCAGGACACTCTCAAGGACGAGGTCAATGCCCCCACACTTTTGACCTTGCACGCCGCCAAGGGTCTGGAATTCGGCGCCGTCTTCATCACGGGACTGGATGATGGCATCCTGCCGCATAGTCGCTCTTTTGACGAACCCGAGGAGATGGAAGAGGAGCGGCGCTTGCTGTATGTCGGCATCACCCGTGCCAAGGATCGCTTGTACCTGGTTCGGGCCCTGCGGCGCGGCGGCCGCGGCTTCGCCGAGGAGGCCTACCCCTCGCGCTTCCTGGATGACATCCCGGATGAGCTCATCGAGGGCCGGACATCCGCCCGTTCCGGCGCTGGCAGGCCGGGTCGCCGGTCTGCGGATACCCTCTGGCACGATCGCGCCGCGCGCCCCCAGCCCGTGGCTCCCGCCGAGGTTCGCTTTCGTGCGGGTACCCGGGTCCGCCACCCCATGTGGGGCGAGGGCATCGTCCTGAACAGTCGCATTCAGGATGCCGACGAGATCGTGGATGTTGTCTTCGAGAGCGTTGGCGTGAAGAAGCTCGCCGCCAGCCTCGCCAACCTCGCCGTCATCTGATCCGGCCGCATCCAATCCCATGGGAGCCGATATGCAGTACGTCAACCTCGGCAGGACCGGACTCAAGGTCTCGCGCTTGTGCCTGGGCATGATGACCTATGGCTCCAAGCAGTGGCGGCCCTGGGTCTTGGACCAGGACCAGGCTCGGCCCTTCTTCCGGCGTGCCTTGGACGCTGGCATCAACTATTTTGACACCGCCGACTCATATTCCTTTGGCGGCAGCGAGCAGGTGCTCGGCAACCTGATTCGGGACGCGGGCATCTCGCGTGACAACCTGGTCATCGCCACCAAGGTCTACATGCCCATCAGTGACGATGTCAACGATCGCGGCTTGTCCCGAAAGCACATCCTCAGCTCCGTGGATCGCTCGCTTCAGCATCTGCAGATGGATTACATCGATCTCTACCAGATCCACCGCTGGGACTACGAGACGCCCATCGAGGAGACTCTGGAAGCGTTGCACGACGTCGTCCGGGCGGGCAAGGCGCGCTACATCGGCGCCTCTTCCATGTTCGCCTGGCAGTTCACCAAGGCGCAGTACACGGCTAAGCTGCATGGCTGGAGCCCTTTCGTCTCGATGCAGAACCACTACAACCTGATCTACCGCGAGGAGGAGCGCGAGATGATCCCGTGCTGCATCGACCTGGGCGTGGCCCTGGTCCCGTGGAGTCCCATGGCCCGCGGTTTCTTCGCGGGCAGCCGCCGCAAGGGGGATTGGGGCGAATCGTTGCGTGCCCGGACCGATGCCGTCGCCCAGGGCCTCTACTATCGCGAGCAGGATTTCGCCGTCGCCGAGCGGGTCCAGCAGGTGGCCCGCTCAAGAGGCGTCACCGGCTCGCAGATTGCCCTCGCCTGGGTTCTTGCCAAGGACTACATCACCGCGCCCATTATCGGCGCCAGCCGCCTGGAACACCTGGATCAGGCCATCGCCGCGCTCGATGTGCAGCTCGCCCCCGAGGAAGTCAGCCAGCTCGAGCAGGACTATCAGATGCGTCCCGTGCTGGGCCACACCTAGGCTGCGATCTCCACTGGGCCTCATGCTGCGCACGCTCTATCGCATCTACCAGGTCTACCTTTTTCTTGCCCGCCCTCTGACCCTCGGGGTGCGGGTCATGCTCATCCGGGAGGGCCGGGTTCTGCTCGTCCGTCAAACGTACATGGACGGCTGGTTCATGCCGGGAGGCCGAATCGAGAAGGGGGAGACCCTCGAGCAGGCGGCTCGCCGTGAGGCGCTGGAAGAGGTCGGCGTCGAGATCAACTCCATTTCGCTCTTGGGGGTCTACTCCAACTTCAAAGAGTGGAAGAGCGACCACAACGTCCTCTTCTTCTCGGATGATTTTCAGCTGACCGGCGTTACCGATCATGAGATCGCCGAATTTCGCTTCTTCCCGCTCGCCGCGCTCCCGGCGGACCTGTGGCCCGGGCACCGCCGGCGGCTGCAGGAATATCGCAGGGACCTACAGGGGCACAAGCCTGCCACGTTTGTCCGGTTTGGAGAGTGGTAGCAGCTGGCGGCCCACCATCCTCTGCCCGCAGGTAGAATCCCCACATGGCCGAAACCCTGAAGATCGTCATTCCGATGGCTGGCTGGGGCACGCGCCTGCGGCCGCACAGCTGGAGCAAGCCCAAGCCCTTGGTCGCGGTCGGCGGTCGCACCTCGCTCGATCATCTGATTGGCATGTTCGCCACGGTTCCGGACCGGCGGCGGGCCGAGTTCGTCTTCATCGTGAGCCCCTATCTGGGCGAACTGCACATTCCATCCTTCATAAAAGAAAACTACCCCGATCTCACCGCGCACTATGTGGTGCAGGAGGAGATGAAAGGCCAGTCGCACGCGCTCTACCTCGCCCGCCGTCATTTGTCGGGACCGATGATCTCCTGCTTCTCCGACACCTATATTGAGACGGACTTCTCCTTCCTGTCAGGCGAAAAGGCCGACGGCGTCATCTGGGTCAAGGCCGTGCCCGACCCGCGGCGGTTTGGCGTCGCGGAAGTCAACTCCGATGGCTGGGTCACGCGCCTCACCGAGAAGCCGCAGACGGTCGACAACAACCTGGCTCTCGTTGGCTGCTACTACTTCCGTCACGGCGAGGATTTGATGAGCGCCATCGAGGAGCAGATGCAGCGCAACCTTCAGCTCAAGAATGAGTACTTTCTGGCCGACGCCGTCAATCTCATGCTCGACCACAAGGCACGTTTCCACCCGCGGCAGGTGGAGGCCTGGTTTGACACCGGCACCATTGACGCTACCCTCGAAACCAATCGCTACATGCTGGAAACGAGCTGGCGCTCCGCGCCTCCGCTGCCGCCCCGGCCGGGCGTTGAGATCCGCCCGCCTGTGTTTATCCACGAGTCGGCCCACATCGAGCAATCTGTGATTGGGCCATACGCCTCCATCGGCCCGGGTTGCCGCGTCATCGGCAGCGTCATCCAGGACAGCATTCTGGAGGCGAATTCCGAGATACGCAGGGCTGCCCTCCAGGGATCCATCATCGGCCGCCGCGCAATCGTGGAAGGCCGCGGGATTCAGGAAGTCCTCACTCTGAATATCGGGGACGACAGTGCGGTCAGGCTCGGCCCTGCCTCAGCCGATGGATCTGCTGCCAAAACGCACAGCGCGTGACTCGGCTCCACTATCCGTTTTGCGGCATAACCGATAGAATGAAAGCCGGGCCGTGCCTGCTCATGGCCGTACATTCCAGTGCCAAACCACACGGTGGAATGCCGCTCTGACTCCGAGTATGCCGAACGCCCGTTGGCCCTGACCTGGCAGGGCAAGCGCCTGGAAATTGCTGAGATCGTTGCGTCCTGGCGCGGCCCCGGGGAGAAGGGCTTCCGTGTCAAAACCGTCGATGGCCAGGCGTTCGACCTGACGTATCACGAGGTCCC
>DATIPW010000359.1:0-4373 GCA_035471605.1 Anaerolineales bacterium
TCCGCAAGGGCCAGCGCTGCCCGCAGGACCGGCGCAGGCAAGCGAAAAGACGAAGGGAATCAAGGTTTCCCACTGCAATGACCGAAGATCCACGCGAGAGATTCCGCAGATTGCTCAACTCCGAAGAAGAGACCCAGGCCGAGGCGCCAAGCGGGCCCTCGGGCGCTGGGCAGGAGCCCTTGCCGCCGACAGACCGCCCGGCACCCGACCAGGAGCGCCCGCCGCTGCCGCGGCGCGTGGACGAGACCGACGTCGGCGGCACGCGGGTCACGCCGGCAGCCTTTGATATCGGCACCGGCCCCCGAAGCGCGGCCCCCGTGCCGCCGGGCCCGCCCCCACCTCGCCGGCCGCGCAGGCCAGCCGGCCGGCCGAGACGATCCACCGGCCGCGGATGCCTGATACGGGGCATCATCCTCTTGCTCTTCTTGGCGGTCATCGCGGGACTGTGCCTGGCTTCGATCGCGCTGTATGAGTACTACCGCATCGCCAGCTCGCTGCCCTCGGTCAGCGACCTGCGTGACCGCACGTCGCAGTTCGAGACCACGCGCATCCTTGACCGCAACGGCAGCCTGTTGTATGAGATCGTCGATCCGAACGCAGGCCGCCGCTCGTACGTGCCCCTTGAATACATCTCCGCGAATGTGCTGGCGGCCACCATCGCCACGGAGGACAAGGATTTCTACACCCACCCCGGCTACGACGTGTTCGCCATCAGTCGGGCGCTGTGGCAGAACTACATCAGCGGGGAGACAGTCTCTGGCGCCTCAACCATTACGCAGCAGCTGGCGCGCTCAATCCTGCTGAGTCCGGATGAGCGTGGGCAGCGCACCTACCTGCGCAAGGCACGCGAGATCCTGCTTGCGTCCGAGATCACCCGGCGCTACTCGCGGGACGAGATCCTCGAGATCTACCTGAACGAGATCTACTACGGGAACCTGGCCTACGGAGTCCAGGCCGCCGCTGCCACGTACTTCGGAACCAGCGCCGACAGCCTGACGCTGGCGCAGGCGGCGTTCCTGGCAGGACTGCCGCAGTCTCCCGCTATCTACGATATACACACAAATCGCGAAATCACCCTGGTACGCAACCAGCAGGTATTGAGCCTGATGCTGGCAGCCAGCCTCGAGCAGAGCTGCATCCGGGTCAGCAACAGCGATCAGCCCATATGCGTGGATGCGGACAGCGCCTCCCGGGCGGCCGTCGAGATCCGAGACTACGACTTCCCCTCACCCGATTTCAACATGCGCTTCCCACATTGGGTGAACTACGTGCGCTCTCAGCTTGAACTGCAGCCCAACTACGACGCCCAGAGTTTCTACCGCGCCGGCTGGACGGTCCAGACCACACTCGATCCCGTGCTGCAGGAGCAGGCGCAGCAGCTGGTGACCGCGCAGGTGGCGCAGCTGGCGGCGAACAACGCTCGCGACGGAGCGCTGGTGGCGCTGCAACCGGAAACGGGCGAGATCCTGGCCATGGTGGGCTCGACAGACTATGACAACGAGGCCATTTCCGGCCAGGTCAATATGGCGGTCAGTGCCACGCGGCAGCCCGGTTCGGCCATCAAGCCGGTCAACTACGTGGCCGCTTTTGAGAAGGGCTGGACCCCCGCCACGCTGATCTGGGATGTGCCCTCGGAGTTTCCCCCCTCGGGCGACCCCAATGATACGCGCGAGCCCTATCAGCCTGTCAACTACGATGGCAAGTTTCACGGCCCCGTGACCGTGCGGGCAGCCTTGGCAAACTCGTTCAACGTGCCGGCAGTCAAGACCCTGCAATTCGTGGGGGTGTACGGCGAAGGCAGCATGGTTGGGATGGCGCAGCGCCTGGGATTTACCTCGCTCACGCGGGAGGACTACGGGCTCTCGCTGACATTGGGCGGGGGCGACGTGAGCCTGCTCGAGATGGTCGGGGCCTACGCCGTGTTCGCCAACAACGGCGTCAGGGTGCCTCCTGTATCCATCCTCAAGATCACCGACTATCAGGGCAACGTGGTCTACGAGTACACCCCGCCGCAAGGCGAGCAGGTCATCCGGCCGGAGCATGCCTATCTCATCAGCTCGATTCTCTCAGACAATGAGACGCGGTCGTGGATGTTTGGCAGCAACTCGCCGCTCAACCTGCCGTTCCCCGTCGCCGCCAAGACCGGGACGACGAACGACTTCCGCGACAACTGGACCCTGGGATACACGCCCGATCTGGTGACCGGAGTGTGGGTGGGCAACGCCGACTATACGCCCATGGTCGACACCAGTGGTCTGAGCGGTGCTGCGCCGATTTGGTCACAGTTCATGCAGCAGGCCGCACCCTACGCGGGCGGTGGCACCACCACGCCCTTCAAGCGCCCTGAAGGAATCGTCGACCAAGTCATCTGCTCGCTCTCCGGGACAGAGCCGTCCCGCTGGTGCAAGGATGAGCGGACAGAAGTCTTTGCCTTCGATCAGGGACCTCTGCCAGCCAGCCAGGACCTGCGGCGTGAGATCCGCCTGGACACCTGGACCGGGCTCGAAGCTTCACAGGAGTGCGGCGAGGTCTCGGAGCGCACCGAGGTGATCAACGTGACTGACGAATGGGCGCGCGATTGGCTCGAGACGCGCGACGGCCGCGATTGGCTGCGGGACAACGGCTTCGACTCCCCGCCCGTGTACGCACCCGACCGTGAATGCCGCCGGAGCGATCCTCGGGCCACCCTGGAAATCAACGTGCAGGAAGGCCAGGTCGTTTCCCAGCCGGTGCTGGCGCTGCAGGGCACGATGGACGCGACGGGAGGATTCAGGTCCTGGTTGCTGGAGTTCGGGCTCGGGGACAATCCAGATGGCTGGACAACGCTGGCCGAGAGCGATGATCCGGTGAGCAACACCACGCTCTTCAACTGGGATCTTTCCAACCTTCCGAATCAAACAATCACGCTGCATTTGTACATGAAGGGTGAGGACGGCTACGCAGAGAAGACCGTGCACTTCGCGCTGGCACTCCCGACTCCCACCCCACCGCCGACGGAAACACCCCTGCCGCCAACGCCCACCGCGACTTCGACCCTGGCGCCACCAACACCCACCCAAACTCCCACATCGGTCCCAGTCCTGCCCAGCAATACTCCCACTCCCTAGGGCCTGTTGCGCGGAAATTCACTAGCCTGGCGTGGGGGCGCTCAGCACATGGTAGAATGCTGGCTCAGGAAGATTGAGAGGAACGATGTATATTGATCCATCCAGCGGCGGAGTGCTGTTTCAGGCACTGGCAGCCGCCTTTGTGGCAGTGAGCGGTGTGGTGTTGGTCTTCTCCGGAAGGATCCGGGGATTCTTCTCGCAGTTGCGGCGCAGGTCTCGCGAGTCAAAGAAGGACAGCACCGGCGAAAAGAAGTAGTCTGGCTTGCCGGGTCGCGGGGGATTGCCGGCTCGCTGGGGTTGACGTGCTGCGGCACGGCCCTCTTGGCCAGGACAAACCGAGCAGATATGCGCACGATCATTGTAGGATTCGACTCGTTCGATCCGGGCGTCTTTGAGTCTCTGAGTGATGCAGGCAGGATGCCCAACCTCTCCGGCCTGCTAGAGCGCGGCGGGTACTCTCCGCTGGAAGTCTGTTCGCCGCCGCAGACGGAAGTATCCTGGACCAGCATTGCCACCGGCGTGGACCCGGGCTCGCACGGGCTGTTCGATTTCGTACACCGGGACCCGCAGACCTACATCCCGTATGTCTCGCTGCTGCCCACAAAGCAAACGATGGTGGGAGAGCAATTTCTGCCCCCGTACACCACACGCACCCTGTTCGAGGAGGCGGCGGACATGGGCTACCCGGCGACGGCCTTGTGGTGGCCGGCCTTGTTTCCAGCGCGGCCGGACATTCCCGTGGCCACCATCCCCGGACTGGGCACGCCGGATATCCGCGGGCAGCTGGGCGTCGGCACCTACCTGACGACCGAGCCGCGTGACCTGAGGAAGTCCAAGGTGGTGCGCCTTGAATCAGCGGGCAAGGGCAGGTTCAGCGCGGCATTGGAAGGTCCCCAGATCAAGACCAAGGAAGGCATGCGCCCGGCCGTGCTTCCGCTGACCTTGGAGGTGATCGATTCCGCCTCAGCGAGCCTCACCCTGGGCGATCAGAAACTTCAACTGGCCCTGGGCACTTGGAGCCCGGTGTTCGAATTGAAATTCAAGGCAGGCTTTGCCTTCACCGTGCACGCCATCACCCAGGTCATCCTGACCGAACTCAAGGATCGAGTCAGCCTGTATTTCGTCCCGCTCCAGATCCACCCGCTGCACGCGCTGTGGCACTATGCGACACCTCCGGGCATGGTCAGGGACGCCTGGAAGTCGAGCGGCGGCTACCTGACGCTGGGCTGGCCGCAGGACACCAACGCCCTCGAAGACGGCTGCATT
>DATIPW010000360.1:0-3909 GCA_035471605.1 Anaerolineales bacterium
GGCGGTCGCAGGGGCCTACCTGCGGACACGGGAAACCCACCATGCATTGGCAGTCATGGCCCTCACAATCGTCAGCTGCTTTCAGCGCTACGCGGGGCTTGCGCTGGTGCTCACCGGCGGCCTGTTGGCGCTCTACGCGCGGCGAAACGCCGGACGACTGGCATTGAAGGCGGCGGGGCTGTTCGTATCGATCACGGCGGCACCGATCTTCGCCTGGGCGTATCTACACAACCGGCCCTATGATGGAACGGTTTTTGGCAGCCGACTGCCCGCGATCCCCGGCCTGAATTTCGAAAGCGGCATTGAAAAGATGCTGTATTGGTTTATTCCCCACCAATTCATCACCGCACTGGGGCCGGTGCAGCTGCTTGCCCTGCTGGCAGGTGCGTGTGGTGTGCTGATCTGGCTGACGGGCCCGGCTGCTCTTGTGAGACGCCTGCTGCGACCGCAAGTCATTCCGAGTCTCATCTTCCTGCTTGTTTACTCTGGCGTGCTCATTTTCAATATCAGCTATTATGAGCTCAAGGGGCTGGCCACGGATCGCGTGCATGTGGTTGCCCTGCCACCGCTGCTAGTGGTGCTAGCGGGCCTGGCCAGCCATGCGCTGGAGTGGGCAAGGCAACGCCGGGTGCCACGGGGATCGTACGCGCTGCTGGCAGCGGTGTTCGTGGTGTGGGCGGCATACCCAATCAGCAAGACGGCCGACTATGTACGGGAGTCCATGGCACATGGGGACGTGAGCGCCTACAACTCGATCAACAAGGGGGAGATCCGGCGGTCTGCGCTGGCCGCGTACTTGCAGGGCCTAGATCTACAAGGAAGATCGATCTACACCAATGGACCGGATACAGCTTGGTTTGTGCTGCGCACCATGGTGCAGCGATCTCCGATGCTGGTCTCTGACGACCGACTCGCCGAGCTGAGGCGGAGCCACGGCGACTGGGCTGAGAAGGCACAGGGCGCCTATCTGGTCTGGATCTATGCTGAGGCGCACAATAGCCCGTACGCGACACCGGAGGAGCTTGGCCACGTGGCGCTATTGCAGCAGGTATACAAGGATGACAGGGCCGCGGTGTACGTGATCGTGTCACCGCAGGAATAGGAAAGAAGATCAGAGGACAGTCGCGGTACGGTTTGACGCGGGCCGAGCCGGATGATACAATGGCGCCCGCTTGTGGACCCAAGTGCGAGCCCCCATCGTCTAGGGGCCCAGGACGAAGCCCTCTCAAGGCTTAAACTGGAGTTCGAATCTCCATGGGGGCACTGAGCCAAAGCCCTGCAACTGCAGGGCTTTGCGTTTGAAGAAGACATGACAGCTGCACCGGGGCGAAGCTCGCGCGGATACATGATCGGCCTGGCGGCGACGCTGGCCCTGTCGTTCACGGGGATCCTGATCAGCCATCTGAGCAGGGCCTACGCGTTGCCGTCGCTGGTGCTGGCATTTTGGCGGGATTGCTTCGTGGTGCTGGGCCTGGCGGCGGCGTTCGCGATCTTCAGTCCAGGCCGGTTCCACCTGGGCGCGGGGCTGCCACGTTTCTTCCTGCTCTACGGATTGAGCCTGGCACTGTTTAACACGATGTGGACGTTTTCGGTGGAGTACAACGGCGCGGCCGTGGCCACCGTGCTTGCGTTCAGCTCGCCGGCGATGACAGCCATCCTGGCGCACTTTCTGCTGGGCGAGGAAATCCACGCCATCAAGATGGCTGCCATCGCCTTGAGCCTGATTGGCACTGTCCTGGTCTCGGGCGCGGCGGATCCCGCTGTGTGGAAGGTCAACGCCTCAGGCATTGCGTTTGGGCTGCTGACCGGGCTATTCTTCGCGGTCTACAATATGGTTGGCAAGACCTCTGCCAACCGATCCATCGATCCGTGGACAACAATGCTATATGGTTTCGGCTACGCGGTCGCATTCCTGTTCCTGTTCAATGTGGGACTGAATGCGGTCGGAGGGATGCCGGCGATGGCAAACTTCCTGTGGCTGGGAGACGCCTGGAGCGGCTGGGCGATCCTGCTGCTGCTTGGGGTGGGACCGACAATTGGTGGTTTTGGACTGTACCTGGTGAGCCTGGGCTATTTGCCTGCGACGGTGGCAAACCTGATCGGCGCCCTGGAGCCGGTGTTCACAGGCTTGTGGGCCTACCTTTTCTTCGGGGAGAGCTTGACCGGGGTACAGGTGGTTGGTGGCCTGATCGTCCTGGGCAGCGTAGTGCTGCTGCAGGCCGGCGAGGGCCGCAGAAGCTTGGCCAAGACCATCTAGACCGGGGCGCCGGGTGATGATCCTTTCGCAAGCGGCGGGTGGCTTCGGCTGGGGCCCTGGGGCGGCAACGGAGACGCACGGTTTAGCCCAGCCGGCCACGCCGTGTGCGCGCAAGACGCTATTGGAGGCAAAGGTTGGAGAAACGAACGCGGTACTTTGACCTGATCATGGCGGCCTTCGTCGCAGTGCTGATCGTCAGCAACGTGATGTCCTCTGCCAAGATCGTAGATCTGGGCTTCAACATCTTCAGCGTAAGGATGGCGTTTGACGCCGGGACCATCCTCTTCCCGCTGAGCTACATCTTTGGGGACATTCTCACGGAGGTCTACGGATACCGTCGCTCGCGCCGGGTGATCTGGACGGGATTCTTTTGTCTCGCGGTAACCTCGCTGATCTTCTTCGTTGTCAGCCGGCTTCCGGGGGAGGCGACCTGGCAGTCCTACGCGGGCGAGGCGGCGTATGCGGCGATCCTGGGAGGGATGAGCACGGGTGGCATCGCCCTGGGGAGCCTGGCAGGCTACTGGAGCGGCGAATTCACGAACTCTTTTGTGCTGGCCAAGATGAAGGTCTTGACCAAGGGGCGCTGGCTTTGGAGCCGAACCATAGGGAGCACGGTCCTGGGCCAGCTGGTGGATACCGGCGTCTTTGTTACGGTCGCATCGCTCTTCAGCGTATTTCCCTGGAGCCTGTTCGTCACGCTGGTGCTGACTAATTATCTGTTCAAGGTGGCGATCGAGGCCGCCATGACACCCCTGACGTACGCGACCGTCAGCAGGCTGAAAGCAGCCGAGGCAGAGGACTACTTCGATCGGGAAACGGACTTCAATCCCTTCGCCGCCTGAGGTGGTTCTCAGCCGGAGGCGCTAGTGGTATTGGCCCGGGGTGCAGTCGTACCATTGCCCGTCCGGAGACCTGACCCGCCCCAATCCATCGGTCCGTAGGAATCGGAAGCCTGTGAGTTGGTCGCTTACGGCACTCAGCGCTTGCTCGGAGCGCCAGCGTGAAAACGCAAACGACCTCCAGCCAGGTGGGCTGCCGTACTGGGGCCTCCCAAGGCGACAGGCAAGTGCCGCACCGAGATCGGTCTTGACTTCCATAGGGGTGCTTGCGGCCTCAAACAGGACAGCCAGCGCCGGCACCGAATCCGTGGAGAGGGTCGCCAGATGCGGGACGTCGAGCGCCTGTCCCCGAACGGCCCGAGCGACATTCTGGCGGACGATGAAGGCGTCAACATCCAGCAAGCTCAGCGTCAGCGCGAAGCCGACGGCGGCCATCAGGCCGAAGGCGGCCAGGTGGCGTTCGCGGCGCAGCACCTCCAGGACGACCGCACCCGCCAGGAGCAGGCCAAGCCAGAACAGTGCCACATGGGCATAGGTTCGCAGCCGAGTGAACCCATAGGCCGTTTCGTAGAGCCCGAGGCGCATGCCGGCCGAGACCAGCATGATGCCCACAAGGAGCACTACCAGGATGCTCATACCCGAGAACACATGCTGCTGCCGAACGGAGGTCCGCCTAGTGAAGGCCCCCAGCGCAAGCAGCAAAATCAAGCTCAACACACCAACGGCCATGAGCTCGCCGTATCCGCGGCGGGCGTATTCGGCGAAGGTGTAGCCTTGCAGTCCAATGTTCTGCTCCCCACCGAACAAGTACCG
>DATIPW010000361.1:0-3320 GCA_035471605.1 Anaerolineales bacterium
TTTCAGATCGTCGGCGATGCCTTCTGCGTGGCCTTCAGCACCGCGGAGGATGCGCTGTTGGCGGCCGTCGACGCGCAGCGGGCGCTGATGGCCGAGCCGTGGGGGGAAACGCCCGTCCGGGTGCGCATGGGCCTCCACACCGGAACGGCCCATTCAGCCGGCAGCGCCGATGGCTCCTCCGGCTACGTCGGGTATTCAACCATGGCGCGCGTGCAGCGCGTGATGTCGACGGCGCACGGGGGCCAGATCTTGGTCTCCAACACCAGCGCCGACCTGCTCCAGGCCGATCTGCCGGCCGATGTCGCTCTGCGTGACATGGAAACGCATCGTCTCAAGGGGTTGGCGAATCCGGTGCGGCTGTGGCAGGTTGAGGCGCCCGGGCTGATGGTCGACTTCCCCGCACTCCAGACGCTGAACGGCATCCCCAACAACCTGCCGATCCAGGTGACCAGCTTCATCGGGCGGGAAAAGGAAACGCAAGACATCCAGTCCCTGCTTGAGCGCCACCGCCTCGTGACCCTAACCGGCCCCGGCGGGATCGGGAAGACGCGGCTCAGCCTGCAGGCGGGTTCCATGCTGCTGGACAGCTTCACGGACGGCGTCTGGCACGTGGAGCTGGAGGCTTTGACAGAGACCGACCTGGTACTACCCACCGTTGCGGGTGCGCTGGGGCTGCGGGAGCAGGAAGGACAGTCCCTGCTGGCCACGCTCCAGAATCACGCTCGCACTAAGACGGCGCTCCTCGTGCTGGACAACTGCGAGCATCTGCTGGATGCGTGTGCCCGGCTGGCGGATGCCCTCTTGCGCTCCTGCCCCCAAGTCCGGATCCTGGCCACCAGTCGTGAGGCTCTCGGCATCGCCGGCGAGGCCTTGTACCGCGTGCCCACGCTTGGCTTGCCGGATCCTCAACATCTGCCACCGCCCGACCGCCTATCCCAATACGACTCAGTCAAGCTTTTCATCGAGCGTGCCGTGGCCGTCAAGTCTGACTTCTCGGTGACCAACGCCAACGCCCCGGCCGTGGCGCAGGTGTGTTCCCGGTTGGATGGCATACCGCTGGCCATCGAGCTGGCGGCGGCCCGCGTGCGCGGACTGACCCCTGAGCAGATCTCACAGCGCCTGGATGATCGATTCCATCTGCTGACGGGAGGCAGTCGCACGGCGCTGCCGCGCCAGCAGACGCTGCGCGCCATGATCGAGTGGAGCTACGATCTGCTTTCGGATAGCGAGCGCTGCCTGCTGCGCCGCCTCTCGGTGTTCCAGGGAGCCTGGACGTTGGAAGCCGCAGAGGCGGTCTGTGCGGATCTCTCCGAATCAGTCAGGACAGCGCGCCCGCAGGAAGGGCAACCGGGCGTTCCAGCTGCGGAGCTCCTCGAGCTGCTGCTTCGGCTGGTTGACAAATCGCTGCTGGTTGCCCCGGATCAGGCGGAGCAGGCGCGCTACCGCATGCTCGAGACCATTCATCAGTTCGCCGCAGAGCAACTCGCCGAGGCGGGCGAGGAGCGGGCCATGCGTCTGAGCCACCTGGAGTTCTTCCTGCGATTCTCCGAGAGTCTGCAACCAGAGCTTCAAAGCCCCCAGCAATTGAGCGGATTGCGCATGATGGACACGGAATACGAGAACTTGCGCTCCGCCCTTGAGTGGGCGGCGGCCAATCCGAATGGCCAGCCCGGGCTGCGCCTTGCCCGGGCAACCGAGCAGCAGGCCGATGTGCAATCGGTCATCGGCATCGGGGCAAGGTCCGTGCGGCAGTACCAAAGCGCGCTCGATTGGTTGAAGCAGGCCGATGCCCCCGATCCAGACATGCAGGCACGCCTGCACGCCAAGATCGTCGAGAGGGTCTCCTATTTCAAATGGCATCTGGAGCCTGAAGAGTATGGCGTCCTGCTGCAGGTGGCCGTCGAGTCGCGCCAGGCGCTCGAAGCCGCGTTACGCGCATCCGAGGGACTCCCCCCGAGCCGGGAAAGGCTGCGCTTGCTGCTTGCGCTTGCGGATTCGCACAACCTTCCGAAACTTAGAGATCTCGATCAGATGGAGAAGTACGCGCGCCTCGCCGTGCAGCTGGCGGAGCAGCTGGGAACACCCGATGAGCTGGCCAGCGCGCTTCGCCGGATGAGCGAAATGCTCTGGTGGCGCGGGCAGTGGCGCGAATCCGCGCAGGTTCAACTGCGCAGGATGGCGATCATCCGCCAGCTCCCGGGGCTGGCGGCGCATGAACGCGCCAAGGCATTGGTCGATACCGGCTATGTGCTGACCGATGTGGGCGAGTACTCGCAGGCCATGCCCTTCCTGTTGGAGGGTCACGACCTGTGCGCAGAGTTGCAGTTGGGCGAGATCGAAATCGGGGCGCTGCAAGAGCGCATCCACTGTCTGCTGCGCCTGGATCGCTGGGATGAGGCGCTCGAGCTTGAGCCCAGATTGAGAGAGATCCAGCGAAGCTATCCCCGCGAGCAGGTCGGCGGGGCCTGCATGTCTGTGGCCTACCTCGCCACCATCCATGCTCTGCGCGGCGGAACCGACGCTGCCCGGGACCGGCGAGAGGAAGCCGCCGGGATCATGCTGAAGCTGGGCGGGCCGGTTGATGAATGGATCTGGCGCCAGCACTATTGACTGAGCCTGCCACTGTTGGCCGAGGGCGAGTTCGCCCGCACCCAGAGACACCTGAGCGCCGGACTCAAGATCGCGGCTGATGCGGGCGCGCCCCCCCAGGGCGGCCACGATCTGTATACCCTTCTGGTGGACACAGCGGTCTTGGAAAGGGATGCAGATGCGCTGCGCAAGTACGCTGGACTGGCGGAGCAGGCAGCCCGGAGCATTGACCACCAGCTGAACTTGGGCATCGCTCACAGGGCGTGGGGCGTGGCACACACGCTTGCCGGCGAGTTCGCGGAGGCTCAAAGCAGGCTGGAGCAGGCGCTGCAGGTCTTTTCGGCCTATCCGGCTCCATGGCAGGTGGGAAGGACGCTCTTTGAATTGGCTCTGCTGGCCAAGGCGGCGGGGCAGAAGGACAAGGCCCGAGCGCATCTCGCAAAGGCCCTGGATGCTTTTGAAGGGCTGCAGGCGGTCCCTGACGTCCGCAAGGCACGCGAAGCCCTCGAGGCAATGCCGGCGGCCTAGCACCGGATGTCCCCGGCAAAGCCCCTGCGGATGCCATCCGTCAGGCGGCGTGTATAATGCGGCGAGCCGGGCGGTCCCTTCCGTGGGCTGCCACACATCTTTATCGTCATAAGGAGAGCAGCAGATGAAATCCAATGTCGTATTCACGGTTGCGGGAGTTTTGTGGATGGTGCTTGGGCTTGCCATGCTCCTGGTCCCGGGGA
>DATIPW010000362.1:0-2201 GCA_035471605.1 Anaerolineales bacterium
CAGCTGGAGTCGATCCTATTCAAGGCCAAGGCGATCCCTACGGGCGCCGCACTGGTGGAGGCCATGTTCATGGCCGAAGTGGATCATCTACTACTGACAGCAGGCCACGACCTGGACGCGGTACACGCGCCGTTGGAATTGAGTGTGGGGCAGGAGACGGAAAGCTACCGCCTGATGCGGGGGACGATGCAGGCACCAAAGCCCGACGACATGACGATCTCGGACCGCGAGGGGATCATCTCTAGCATTGTTTACGGCCCGGATCAACGCACACAGATACGAGCGGAGACCACGCAGGCGGTTTTCACCGTGTATGGGCCCGCCGGTATCCCGCCGGAGTTGATGGAAACACATCTCGCAGAAATCCGCAACAACGTGCGACTGATCGCTCCGGAGGCCCGAGTTGCGCTGCTGGCGGTGTATGGCGCAGACTGAAACAGTGGGCCACAGGCTAGTTTGGCTGATCTGCCGGGGTTGAGGCCAGATCCGGGAGGCGGTTGTGTGTCAACCGACCCTACGGAGCCAAGGTCTGCACCCTGGGTCAAGATCAGTCTCTTGGGTGCGAGCAGCAGGAAAGGAACGAAGAATTCGAAGCCCACAGCATGCGGGCGTCTAGGATCGGAGCCCGCGCTGGGCGCAGTCGGAATCCGTGAGGGCGGCGGGACGCGGCGCGGGACTCAGCGCCCGGTCCAGCGCGGATCGCGCTTCTCGACGAAGGAACGCATGCCTTCGACGCGATCCTGCGACGCGAAAAGCTGGAAGAATTCCTGGCGTTCGGCCTCCAGGCCGCCAGAGAGAGAGTTTTCGTAGGCCTGCCTGATCATGCGCTTCGCGGCGCCCAAGGCGCGGGGCGCCCGGGAGGCGACTTCCTGCGCCAAAACCAGGGCTTCCTCCAGATAGCGATCCGGCGGCACAACGCGGTTGACCAGGCCAAACTGAAGTGCTTCCTGCGCGGACAGCAGGCGGTTGTTGAGGATCATTTCCATGGCGATGGCCTTGCCCACGGCGTGCGTCAATCGCTGGGTACCGCCCCCGCCCGGGATGACGCCGATGGTGATCTCGGGCTGGCCAAAGCGAGCCGTCTCCGAGGCCACGATCATGTCACAGGCCAAGGCAATCTCACATCCCCCGCCGAGAGCCCAGCCGGACACCGCGGCGATCACTGGCTTGGCGACGGCCTCCAGGCGGGCAAAGGCCTGGATAAAATCGCTGGATCGCATCTGCGCGGGGGTTTGCCCGACCATCTCCTTGATGTCTGCGCCTGCGGCGAAGACCTTCTGATCGCCAGCAATCACCATCGCGCCAATACCTACGTCACGATCGAAGTTCTCCAAGGCTTCCATCAACTCGTGCAAAAGCTGGTTGCTGATGGCATTGCGTGCCTGAGGCCGATTGAGCCGGATCAATCCAACCCGGCCCTGTGACTCGGCAAGAATATGCTCATAGCTCATTGGTCTGCCTCCCAAGGGGGCCAGCTGGCGGGCGGGTAGTCCCCAGCAGGCGCCCCTCGCTGATGTTCGATGGCGGTCTGAATTCTACACGAGCCTCTGCCGCGCCCGGCGGAGGCGATAGGAGGTTGAGGGCGCAGCTGGCGCAAGAACCGCCTGCAGGTCTGAGGTGACGTCCAGTATGAGATCCGCACCGTGCTTGAGCAACTCGGGGCGCTCGCCGAACCCGCACAGAACGCCCACCGTCTGCGCGCCCGCTGACCGGCCAGCTTGGATATCGACCGTGGTATCGCCGATCATGAGGCAGGAGGCGGCCGGCACGCCCATCTGCCGCGCAGCATGCAGCACGGGATCTGGATGGGGCTTGGTGTGAGGGGTGCTGAGGGCAGTGACAATCACTTGAAAGTGAGGCCGCAAACCGGCATGATCCAGGAAATCCAACGTGGACCGCTCATCGCGCGCGCTGATCACGGCCATGGGGTAGCGCCGGCGAAGATCGGCCAGCATGGTGGCCACGCCCGGGATGGGCGCTGGCAAGGCGCGGGAGGGAGGATTCCTGGAACGAGAGAGAGAACTGAGAACGCCGATGATCTCATCATCCAGTCCCAAGCGATCAGCCAGACCCATGAGGAACGTGCCAGGGGATTCGGCCCACATGACAAGACGACGCGCGCTCCGTTCAGGCGCTTGAAGGAAGGGAACCCATCGCAGCCAGTGGGCAACCCTGGAGACATATTGATCGTCTGTGTCACT